>JAICMI010000169.1 GCA_025929315.1 Frankiaceae bacterium | reverse complement strand
CGTGCCCGATCATCCGACCCAGGTCATGCCGCTCGACGAGCTGATGGATCTTGCCGCCGAGCCGCGCGACGACACCGCGACCATGCCGATCGCGACGACCCCGTCGCCGGCCCTCGCCGCCTCCACGCGGACCCCGGCGCCGCTGAACCCGGCCACGCCCCGGGCCACGCCACGCCCCACCGCCCGGCCGACGGCACGGCCACAGCAGCCGCAACCGCGGGTTGACACCGGGCCGGATCTGCGCGAGCGGGTCATGGCCGATGCCCGCCGGGCCTACGAGGCAGGACTTGCGCAGGGGCGGGACTGGCTCAAGCGCGGCGACAACGCGTTGATCGCGGCCACACTTGCGGTGACGCTCGTCCTACTGCTT
This sequence comes from Frankiaceae bacterium, assembly GCA_025929315.1. Classification (GTDB taxonomy): domain Bacteria; phylum Actinomycetota; class Actinomycetes; order JAFAQI01; family JAFAQI01; genus DATBDO01. The sequence continues at coordinate 2,411 of JAICMI010000169.1, read as the reverse complement.
GTGGTGGGGGCCGTCTAGCAACCCGACATCTGGGTCAGGAGTGGGCGATACTGGGTTCGAACCAGTGACCTCCTCGGTGTGAACGAGGCGCTCTACCACTGAGCCAATCGCCCGAAAATCGTGCGGGCCAACTCTAGCCTCACCCGTCCGGCCCTGCCCGGTGGACAACGATCCGTTGGAGAATGAGGCAGGAGACCGGAGGAACACAGCGAATCGACGTTAGTGTCCTCCGTCTTACGGGGTAGGCCACTTCCGAGACGACCGAGGAACGAAGGGCACCCGACGTCAAATGAGCACTCGACCGGATTCCGTGACGACCCAGCTGGATCTGCGGCTGGTCGTGCCTGGCAACCCCTCGTTGCCTGTGACGTCGGAGCTGACCTACGAGCACTCCGACCCTTACGCGATCAAGGTCGCCTTCCACACCGGCGGCGCCGACGTCGTCGAGTGGACCTTCGCGCGTTCGCTGCTCACCGACGGTGTCACGCACCCGGTCGGTGAGGGTGACGTCCAGGTCTGGCCGTCCCACTCCGGCGGCAAGCCGGTCGTCTGCCTCTCGCTGTCGAGCCCCTCAGGCCGTGCACTGTTCGAGGCCCCGCTGTCTCAGCTGGTCGAGTTCCTGACCAAGACCTACGCGGTCGTGCCGACAGGCAGTGAGAGCGATCACGTCGACGTCGAGGCCGAGCTCGCGCTGCTGCTCTGGTCAGAACCAGAGATCTAGCTCTGCTGACTTAGAAGGGCAAGCGCTTTCCGGACGGAGTGCGGAGGTCGATCGGCAGAGGCGCAGGCTTCGACGTCGGGCGCTGGATCTGAATCTGCTTCATCGCCAAGCCTCCTCGCACCTGAGCTAGTCAATTGCTCTGACTCTCGTCCGTGCGTTGCGTTACCGCATCGGCAGAACTGCTGAAATCCTGAACCCGGATAGATGAGGGTCATCCCCCGATCGGGCAACCATCCACAACTGTCTGGATGACGGCTTGCGTCCCGAGATGCCCGAGCACGTCGGATTCGTGATCAGAACTAACTAGGACAAGGTCACCCTTGGCACCGACGCCGAGATGTCCGATGTCGGTACGACGCAGTGCGGCCGCTCCTCCGAGCGTCGCCGCGCGCAACGTCGTCTCGACGTCGAGTCCCATCGCCAAGCATGCAAGCTGCATCGCGTAAGGCATCGACTCGCACCACGCCGTACCCGGGTTGCAGTCGGTGGCGATCGCCAACGTGCAGCCGGCGTCGCGCAAGATGCGCGCGTGGCTCCAGCGCATCGATCGTGAATAGAGGCTCACCACCGGCACCAGAGTCGCTACGACGTCGGCCGCAGCCAGTGCACGCGCGTCGTCCTCGGTGACGTGGTCGAGGTGGTCGGCGCTCGCACATCGCAGCTCGGTGGCGAGCTGTGCCGCTCCAGTGTGCGAAAGCTGCTCGGCGTGCATGCGCAGTCCGAGCCCGTGCTCGCGCGCAGAGGTGAGGATGCGACGGGCCTCGTCCAGGGAGAAAGCGCCGTCGTCGCAGAACACGTCGCACCAGTGCGCGCCGGCGTCGACCGCGGCAGGCAGCGAGCCGACGACCTCGTCGACATAGTCTGCGCGGTCCCGACCGGCCGGCACGACATGTGCGCCGAGATAGGTCGTCGTCGTGTCGAGCTGCGCGAGTCCGCCGGCCTGCCGTGCGACCGTGAGCAGCTGGACCTCTTCGCCCGGTGTCAGCCCGTAACCGCTCTTCACCTCGACGGTTGTCGTGCCGTGCCGGCGCATCTCCGTCAGCCGCTCCGTTGTCAGTGCGAGCAGCTCGTCGTACGACGCCGCCCGGGTCGCCGCGACGGTGGAGCTGATCCCGTGCGGGGAGTAGTCGGCGCCGGAGACGCGACCGACGAAGTCCTCACGACGCGAGCCGGCCCAGACTGCATGCGTGTGCGAGTCGACGAAACCTGGCAGCACCGCCGCGCCGCCGGCGTCGAGCTCCGGCACATCGCCGAGCCCGGCGGGCAGGTCCGCGTCGGCTCCGGTCCACTCGACGACGCCGTCGCGGATCACCACGGCAGCGCGTTCGACGACAGGACCGTGCCACGTCGTCAGCCGGCCGACGTTGCGGACGATCAGGCTTGCCACGCCGGTCCGTGCGTCCCTGGTTCGAGCGGCATGCGTACGCCGACACCACGTGCGGTGTCGAGCGCGATGTCGTAACCGGCGTCGGCGTGCCGGATGACGCCCGTCGCCGGATCGTTGGTGAGGACGAGCTCGAGCTTGCGGCGAGAGAGCTCGTTGCCCTCAGCGACGATGACGACGCCGGCGTGGATCGACTTGCCGATGCCGACACCACCACCGTGGTGGATCGACACCCACGACGCGCCGCTCGCGGTGTTGACGAGTGCGTTGAGCAGCGGCCAGTCGGCGATCGCATCGGATCCGTCG
>JAICMI010000117.1 GCA_025929315.1 Frankiaceae bacterium | reverse complement strand
TTTGTTAGAATGTTGGGCTGGGGGTGGCGGTGTCTGGTGGGCGAGCTGTCGTGCGGCCGGCGCGGGCGGCACCGCGACGATCACCGCGTCGGCAGCCAGCTCGCGCGCGTCCGTCGTCGGACCGTGCACGACAGCGAACCCGTGAGGCGTACGGCGAAGCTCCCGCACCGTGCGACCGAGCATGAGATCCGCGCCGCTTGCGCTGCTGACGGCGTCGGCGAGCCGGCCCAGGCCACCGGCGACGGTCGCGAAGACCGGGCCGGTCGACTCCGCCGGCATCGCCCGCTGCGCGGCACGCATCAGCGAACCGGCGGCGAGGGCAATCTGCGGCATCGTCGCGCGCATCGACAAGTGCTCGGCACGGCCGGCGTAGACGCCGCCGAGCAACGGCTCCACCAGCCGGTCGACGACTGCGGGTCCGAGTCGTCGTCCGACGACGGACGCAACCGTGACGTCGTCGACCATCTCGGTCGGCGGCAGCACGAGATCCAAGGCCGCACGTGCACGTTCGAGCGGTGCCAGCATGCCGCGCAATGACGCCAACGACGACGGCACACCGAGAATCGTCCGCGGCGGGAGCGGTCGCAAGCGGCCACGCGCCCAGATCGACGCTTGCGATGCGGCCGGGTTGACCAGGTCGTCGCCGAGCCCGACCGCGCGAGCGAGCCCGAGCGCCTCCGGCACTCGCGCCAGAAACGACTCTGCGCCTTCGTCGACGGGCAACCCACCGACGTCGGAAGTCCGCAGCTTGCCGCCCACGCTCCTGCTCGACTCGATCAACGTGACGTCGTGACCGTGCAACGCATGCGCGGCGGCAAGACCGGCGATCCCCCCGCCGATGATGACGATCCGCATCAGCCGGATGCCTCCGGACGGGCCGAGCGGGACGCAACCAGACGAGCCAGCCCTGCCATCACCGCAGCCGACGAGCCCACCGTCGCGGTTCGCGCGAACGGCAGCCCGGCCGAGCGAGCCAGCGCCGCCGCCTCGATGTCGAGGTCGTAGGCCACCTCGAGGTGGTCCGCCACGAATCCGCACGGGCAGATCACCAGCCCCGCCGCGGATCTCTCGGCGCGGCCCCTGATGATCTCGAGCACGTCCGGCCCGAGCCATGGCTCGGGTGTGCGACCCGCGGACTGCCAACCGATCGACCAGTTGTCCAAGCCGACGCGATCGGCGACTGCAGCCGCAGTGTCGTGCAGCTGCTCGGGATAGGGATCGCCACTCTCGACGATGCGCGCAGGCAGCGAGTGCGCGGTGAATACGACCTCGCTCCCGTCCGGGACTCGACCGGCCGCCGCACGCACTGCCACCGCGAGAAAGTCCACGTAGTCAGGCAGCAGACGCCACGTCTCGATCACCTCGATCGGGACGTCGGACTCGGCCGCGACCTTCGCTGCCCGTTCGGCATAGGCACCGATCGACATGCGCGAGTAGTGCGGCGCGAGCACCAGTCCGACGAGCCGCGACGCTCCGGCCGCCACCAGCTCACGCACGCCCTGTTCGATGCTCGGCGTCGAGTGCCGGGTGCCGATCGCGACTACGTAGCCACCCGGCGAGAGCGCGTCGAGCGCCGCGGCCAAGGCATCGCGCTGCTGTTCGGTGGCAGCACGCAACGGGAAGGTGCCACCGATCGCGTCGTAGCGCGCGACCAGGTCGGCGAGCTGCTCCGCTGTCGGCGGTCGACCGCGGCGGATGTCGGTGTAGTAGGCCTCGATGTCCTCACGGTCACGTGGCGTGCCGTAAGCCATCACGAGCACGCCGATCGTCATCGCGCGCTTTCGGTATGCACAAGCTCGACCAGTCGCGCCAACACGTCCGGGTCGGTCTCGGGCAGCACACCGTGGCCGAGGTTGAACACGTGTCCGGGCGCGGCCTTCCCTCGACGCAGCACGTCACGCGCCCGTTCTTCGACGGCTGCCCACGGCGCAAAGACGGTCGCCGGATCGAGGTTGCCCTGCACCGAGGTGCCGGCTGGCAGTCGGCGCACGGCCTCGTCGAGCGGCACTCGCCAGTCGACGCCGACAACGTCGGCACCGGCGCTGGCCATCAACCCCAGCAGCTCGCCGGTGCCGACACCGAAATGTATGCGCGGCACGTCGGCGACCGCACGCACGCTCTCGAGCACCGTGCGGCTGTGCGGCAGCACATAGCGCTCGTAGTCCGCCGCAGACAACGCACCCGCCCAGGAGTCGAACAGCTGCACGGTGGTCGCACCCGCCTCCACCTGGACACGCAAGAACGTCGCCGCGATTTGCGCGAGCCGGCCCGCCAGCGCGTGCCAGGTGTCTTCGTCGCCATACATCAGCGCCTTGGTGTGCACATGGTCGCGGCTCGGTCCGCCCTCGACGAGGTAGGACGCCAGCGTGAACGGTGCTCCTGCAAACCCGAGGAGCGGCCGTTCACCGAGCTCCGCGACGAGACCTTTGACCGCGTCCGCAACCGGCTGCACATCTGTCGGGTCGAGCGGCGGGAGCGACGCGACATCAGCCGCTGTGCGCACGGGCTGGGCGACAACAGGACCGACACCGGCCTTGATGTCGAGGTCGACTCCGGCTGCCTTCAGCGGAAGGACGATGTCACTGAAGAGGACTGCCGCGTCGACGCCGTAGCGACGGACCGGCTGCATGGTGATCTCGAAGACAAGGTCGGGCCGCAGGCACGACTCGAGCATGCCGACGTCACCACGGACCTCGCGGTACTCGGGCAACGAACGGCCGGCCTGACGCATGAACCACACCGGGGTGTGCGGCACCGGTTCCCCGCGGCAGGCGCGAAGGAACGCGCTCTGGCCGAGGTCGCGCATGGGCGCAATCGTCCCATGCCCGGCGTGCCGCCTGCTTTTTGTCGGTACCCCATGTCAACGTGAAGGCATGGAGACGAGGCACTGCCTGGGCTGTCGAGCCGAGCGCGTCGTCGAGCAGCCGCCGTGCCTGGACGGGCACGAGGACTGCCCGGAGTGGGTGTGCACCGAGTGCGGGACCGCCATCGTCTTCGGTTGGCTGACCGCCGACATCGTCAGCCCGCCGCGCCGCGCCCGCCGCTCAGCCTGACGCGATCAGCACGGCGACGACCGACAACAAGCCTCGGGTCGACGCGACCGCCAGGCCCGCGTTGGCCAGGACATCGCCTGCACCGACCGCGATGAGCATCGGCAGGTCACGCTTGCCGGCCCGCACGGCGACCATTCCCCCGACTGCAAGCGCGCCGAGCACGGCCACGCTCGTCGCCCGCATGACGAGCAGCGTCATCGTCGTACTCGTTCGCGCGCCGTGTGCCACGAAGACGATGACCAGGCCGAAGCCGACCGCGGCGACGCCGGCGAGCAACGGTCGCAGACCGCCGCCCGCCTCCGCGGATCGCAGCTCCGCCGCCTGCCAGGCCGAGGGGCGATCGCCTTGCGCGAGGCCGACCGCGACAGGTACGACGACGCCGAGCGCGGCGATCGGGGCGACGACGCCCATCGTGCCGGTCGCCAGCGCGGCATAGAAGCCCACGAGCGCGACGACGCCGACGACCGCGGCCGCCAGCGCCCAGCCGAGGTAGCCGATCGACGCACCGTAGGCACCGGTGGCAGTGGCGACGACGACGAGACCCGCCAAGGCCGCCGCCTGCGACACCAACACGACGCCGGTGGCCGGCAGGCGTCGCGCAGCGGTCCCGCCGAGAAAGTCCGCGCTGCCCCAGAGCAGACTCGCGCACAAGGCAAGCGCGACGGTCATCGCGGCAGCCTGTCAGATGCGTGTCGCAGCGGACCTGGTCGCCGGACCGACTTAGGCTGACCATGTGTCGGTGGAGCTGAACGCGCCGGCCGACCTCCCGGCGGACTTCCGCCGAGCCGTGGCCGGCTTGGCCGACGTCGAGCTGCGCTCGGAAGTCATCATCTCCGAGCTGCCTGCCCCGCAGCGACTCGCTCCTCATGCGATCGCCATGCACGCGGCCGTGATGTCGGGCGGTGACGAGCTCGCCGACGGCCGCCTCGTCGTGCTCCATGACCCCAAGGGTCAGGACGTGTGGGAGGGCACGACTCGCTGCGTCGCCTACGTGCAGGCGTCGGTCGACCTAGACATCGCGAGTGACCCGATGCTCCCCGGCGTCGGCTGGGCGTGGCTGACCGAGGCGCTCGACGTCGCCGGCGCGCAGCACTGCGCCGCGGGCGGCACGGTGACGCGTACGACGTCCGAACGCTTCGGTGCTCTCTCCGAACAGCCGGCTGCGGCCGAGGTGGAGATCCGCGCCTCGTGGTCACCCATCGGTGACGACCTGGCCTCTCACCTCGTCGCCTTCGGCGAGCTGCTCTGCGCCGCGGCCGGGCTGCCGCCCATGCCACCGGGCGTCGTCGCAATTCCCGCCAACCGGCGCAAGCGCCCGAGCACCAAAGTCAGCCGCGGCAGGTCGTGACGTCGACGTAGCGGACGACCCCCTCCGCCCACGTCCCGTCGACGTCGAACACCACGACTGACCCGGTGGAGATCTGGCCCGGTCCGCCGTGGCGAGACGCGAACACCTCGATCGGCGGGTTGTGCCCGACGATGGCGAGCGCCGGCACGGACTCCGGGGTCTCTCGCACGATCATCAGCAAGTTGGCGAGATCGCTGTCATAGATGCGGTCGTCGATGACCACCTGCGTGTCAACACCGGTCAGCTCCCAGGTCTGCCGCGCCCGCGTCGCCTGCGACACGGCAACCCGATCCGGTACGACGCCCTGACCGCGCAGCCATTCACCAATTGCAGCCGCATCGCGACGACCACGATCGGTCAGCTCGCGCACAACGTCCACGGATCCCTGCTCGGTCTGGGCATGCCGAATCAATAACAGTCGATGCGCCACGCCCGCTATTCAACGCTTCGCGTGCTCAGGCCACCGAACTGGTGCGCTGCATGGGCAGCAGGCCAGACGCGCCGGCGGCGCCGCGAGGCAACCGCAACGTCAGCGACGTACCGTTCGACGGCCACGATGCGACCTCGAGCGAACCACCGACAAGCCGTGCGCGTTCGCGCAACAGGCCGAGACCGACGTGCCGACCCTTGTCCGGCCGCACGTCCTCGGGGTCGAAGCCCGGTCCCTCGTCGCCGACGCGGGCGAACACCCACTCCTCGTCGATGCGCAGCTCGGCGACGGCGTTGTCGACGTCGGCGTGCTTGACGACGTTGAGCAAGGCTTCCTGGAAGAAGCGATAGACCGTAACCGCGGTCGCTAGTGGCAACGGGTAAGCCGTGTCCGGCCACGCGAGCTCGACAACGAGGCCGTAGCGGTTCTCCATGTCGTCGCGCAAGCCTGCGACCGCGCGCGCGAGATCTCCTTCGCGCAATGCGGGTGGCCGGGTGCGGGCCATCACGGCGCGCACTTGCTCCTCTGCCTCGGCGACGAGCTCAAACGCCTGAGCGACGGAGGGCTCTTCCGAGAGCATGCTGCGCGCCGCCATCAAAGACTGGGCGACGGTGTCGTGCAGCTCGGCCGACAACTGCCCACGTGCACCTTCTTCGGCAGCCACGAGACCGGCGAGCAGCTCGAACATGCCGGCGCTCGCTGTCTCCGCCGAGCGACGATGCCGTTCCGCAACCTCGTCGGCCATCCGCACACGCATGTGCAGCGCCTCGAGCGTCCGGGCGAGCTCGATCATCTCGCTGCCCGACCACTCCGGCACCTGCGTGCTGTCCGATCCGGCAACCGGGGCGGAGGGGTCATGCAGGCGACGAAGCGCCTCGCCACGCAGCAGCCGCAGCGTCCGCGCAAAGCGCGCAGCGATCCATGCACCGGCGCCCGCGACGAACGCGGCCACCGGTCCGCCAGCGACGATGACCTCCCAGATCGGGACGGACATGCGCCCGTCCGCGTGCAGCACCACGGCCGCAACCGTGAGAGTGGACAAGCACGCGGCAAACACCGCCGCGCCCACCCAGAGGGCGAGCGGCGCGAGGCGTTCCGACCGGCGGCTCATCTCAGCTGAGCACGCCCGTCGTGGTCCAGTCGGTCACCGCACGCGCTGCGGGCGAAGCCTCGACGGTCGACGTATGACCAGCATCGAGAGTCGCAATGTCCGGGTCTGCCGCCAGAGCGATCGCGCCGAGCAACGACGCCACGGCGCGCTCCACCGCGTAGAGCTCGTCAACGATCTCGCCGACCGAAGCAGGCCCTTGCGTCTCGGCCAGCCGGGCGAGCCGGTTCGCAGACTCACGCAGTACGTCGAGAGCGGGTGCAGTGTGCGCACCGATGTCGCCAAGGGCACGGGCTGCGCCTTCAGCAGCCTCGACATGAGCCAGCGCCTCATCGCGCGACTTCGCGAGCTCGGCGACGGACAACCACGACTCTGCCTGTTGCGAAAGAACTTCTGCGAGCATCGCTTCGCGCCGACCGAAACCGGCGCTGCCGACGGGCCGGCGAGCGACCAGGACGGCGAGAGGCGCGTCGCCGCCGCCGAGAACGGCCGAGCAGAACGGCCGGCCTTCCTCGACACCGGTCGTGATGGTGCTGCCGCCCAGTGCCCGGATGACCCAGCCGCTGTCGAGCACACTCGGGTCGACGCGGTGCCGGCTCACGCCGGTCTCGTCGCCGATGTAGTGCGCCGCTCCATCCGCGGTCATCAACACCATCTCGACGTCAGCGCCGCCGAACAAGCGAGCAGCCGCAGTCAGAACGACTTGCGCGGACACGTCGACCGAACGACCACTCGCGCGTTCCTGCAGTCGCGCGAGCTCGGCAAACAAGCGCGCTTCCGCCGCACGTGCGGTCTGTTCGTCGTAGGACAACCACAACAACAAGAGAGGTACGACGAGACCGAGCAGCCCGAGCGGGGCATGCTCGGCAAGCCACGCGGCCAACAGACCGATGCTCGACGTACCTGATGAGTGCACCGCAGCAAGAGGAGCGCTCGCCCACAGCAGCGACCAGAGCTTCTGCTCCGACATCACCGACATGGCCCACGCGACCATGAGGTTGTTGACGAGCCAGAAGATGCCCATGCCGCCAATAGCGCCGAGGACGCCGCCACCGACGAGATGCGCAAAGCCCGCGCCAAGTGCGGTCCCGGCAGCGAACTGGCCGACGTTGAACTCGACCTTCAACCGTTCCTGGTGACGCACCATCTGCGCGACGAAGACACCGGCCACGACACTGGCGACTGTCCATGCGCCGGCCTGATAGACGAAGCCGGCGGCGATGGCACCTTCGGTCAGGCTGAACGTCCAGCGCTGTCGACCGAACGACAGGTGTACGACGGCGACCTCTGCGGCGACAACCGCAACGGCGAGCACAGGTGGTGCCCACCAGACGACGTGACCCCAGCCGGTAGCGACCGCAGCAACGACGCCGATCACCAGGGCGGTGCCGGCAAGCAGCCGGACCTTCGCCGCGCTCGTCATCAGGCGTCACCCCAGCCGTAGCTCGACCAGGACGACGCGCTCCATGTCGCACTTGACCAGGAGGACGCGCTCCATGTGGCGCCTGACCACGAGGACGCACTCCACGACGACGCGGACCAGGACGAGGCGCTCCACGAGGAGGCCGACCAGGAGGACGCGCTCCACGAGGAGGCCGACCAGGAGGACGCGCTCCACGACGACGCGGACCAGGACGAGGCCGACCAGGACGACGCGCTCCACGACGACGCAAGGAGCGAGACCCAGTCAAAGCCCGGCTGCCAGGCGTTGGCCTGCCAGCTGTTGGCGTCAAACGTGTTCTCACCGCTGTTGGTGGAGTCGCCCGACCTGGGACCGTTGCCCTTCGTGGCCATCGACAACAGGCCGGCGCCGGCCCTTGGGTCCCGCACGTCGCCATTGGCGGCGTCACGCAACGCCGCCTTGGCTTGCGCGGGAGTCGCATCGGGGTGATCCGAGAAGTAGGCCGCGGCGACACCTGACGCGACTGCGGTCGCCTCGCTCGTGCCCGAGCCGCGGAACAGGCCGTTGTCCTGCCAGCCCTGCGGGTTCTGCTGCGCAATAGAAGAGTCAGGAGCGAGCAGGCCGAGCACGTGCACACCGCTGGCGACGAGATCCGGCTTCTGCACGCCGGCCACCACGCCGCTGCCGGAGAACGGCGCGACGCTCGGCTTGCCGTTGCTGAGGTCGGCGGCACCGATGGTCGCGGCCTGCGGGTCCAACCCGGGGTCGCCGACTTCGCCGGCCACGTTGCCTGATGCGGCAACAACAAGGACGCCGGCTGCGCGTACCTGCTCGACTGCCGCGGTAAGAGGGTCGGCGCCGTACGCCGGTGCAGTGGGCCGCTCGACGGCCAACGCGACGTTGAGCACCTGGATCATCTGGGTGCCGTCGGGTGCGCGTGCATGTGCCGCGACCCAGTCCATGCCCGCGAGCACCTCGGAGAGCGTGGTCTGACCTTCGTCGTTCGCCACCTTCACCACGACGACCCGGGCAGCCGGGGCGACGCCGAGGGCATGCCCACCGCTGCCCGGCACCTTGCCACCGGCGATCAGGGAGGCGAGGAACGTGCCGTGGCCGAAGCCATCGGTGAACTTTCCGGACGTCTGCGCATCGCCGCCCGCGGCGAGCTGCGAGACATCGACACCATCGGTGACGCGTCCAGAGGCTCGGTTCAACGCAGGCGTGTCGGACAACCCCGTGTCCAGCATCGCCACGTTGACGCCGGCACCGGTCTTGTCCCCGCCCGCGTCACCACCGAGGCGCTCCGAGGCGAACACACTCTTTGTCTTGTCCTTGGCCTCGTCGTTCTTGCCCTTGAGGCCGGAGACGGTGCCTGAACGGTCCGGCGTGACACCGGCCACCCGTGGGTCGCCGGCAAGCTTCATCAGCGACCCGAGCGGCGCGCG
>JAICMI010000088.1 GCA_025929315.1 Frankiaceae bacterium | reverse complement strand
GAGCTGGCACGACAGCCGACCGTCCGCGACGTAGAACTGGAATAGCGCGTGGCACGGCGCGAGTGCCATCTCCGGGATCTCGGCCACGTTCCACGCAGACACCACGAGTCGCCGGGAGCTTGGATCGGCGCGGAGCTGGTCGAGCAGCTGAGTGACCTGGTCGACGTGCCCGCCGCCTGGCGTCGGCCAGGACCGCCACTGCACGCCGTAGACCGGGCCGAGGTCGCCGTCGGGCGCTGCCCACTCGTCCCAGATCGTGACGCCGTTGTCCTGCAGCCACTTGACGTTGCTGTCCCCGCGCAGGAACCACAGCAGCTCGATGGCAACCGAGCGGAAGTGCACGCGCTTGGTCGTGACCAACGGAAAGCCTTGCGACAGGTCGAACCGCATCTGGTGACCGAAGATGCTGCGCGTGCCGGTGCCCGTTCGGTCCGGTTTGGGGCTGCCCTTGCTCATCACCAGTCGAAGCAGGTCTTCGTAGTCGGTGTTGAGGGCGCCCACGGCCGTCATCGTACGGGCCGGCTGGCGGCTAGGGCCGGATTCGACCGGAGCGGCGAACCTCCTTGTGCATGATCACCCATGATCGCCGTACCTCGGCGCGCAGGCGCGCGTCCGAACGCACCGCCATCCACCGCGCCTCCCGCTGCAGCTTGTGCCAGGAGTCCAGCCGACGCTGCGGCAGCCGGCCGTCCTCGACCGCATCCAGGACGGCACAACCGGGTTCCTGCGTGTGCGAGCAGTCGTTGAAACGACAGGATTCGACCAGCTCCTCGACGTCGGAGAACGCACGGTCCAGGCCCTCGTCGCTCACCCACAGCCCGGCGCCGCGCAGACCGGGTGTGTCGATCACGACCGCACCGTTCGGCAACATGTGCAGCTCGCGATGTGTCGTCGTATGCCGACCCTTGCCGTCGCGACGCACCTCCGCTGTGTCGAGCACGTCCATGCCCAGAAGTGCGTTCACGAGCGAGGACTTGCCGGCCCCCGACCTGCCGAGGACGCAGACGGTCTGTCCGGCGAGCAGATACGGCGACAACGCGTCGAGACCCCCCACCATCACCACGCTCACCGCGACGACGTCGACGCCGGGCGCTGCCTCCGCGATGTCGGCCGTGACGGCATCGGTCTCGTCACAGAGATCGGCCTTGGTCACGACGATGACAGGCGTTGCACCGCTGTCCCACGCAAGCGCAACCATCCGCTCCACGAGCGCGAGCTTGGGCTCAGGCGTGACCGGCATCGCGACGAACACGGTGTCGACGTTTGCCGCAAGCACCTGCGCGACCGAGCGGCCCGACGCGACGGCACGCTCGATGGAAGTACGACGAGGAAGTACGGCGTCGACCCGCCAATGGGAGTCGTCCTCTGTCAGCTCGACTCGGTCCCCGACGACCAGGGAGAGGTCATGACCGCGCAGGCTTGCACGCACCGAGATGAATCCGTCGTCAGCGACGATCAGCACGTCGACCGCGCCGCGATCTACACGGGCGACGCGACCACAGATGTGAGTGTCTTGCGCACCGGACAAGGTGAGGCCTTTCGAGAAGAAGTGGACGAAATGCCGGCAGCAGCAAACGCAGCCATGACGACCACCTCCCTCCTCGGACTCAACGGCGGCGAACGTTACCCCGACCCGCCGGAACCGTCACGCGGTTTATCGGTCGAGGCCAAGGGGCTCCTCGAGGCCGACGGTCAGACCCGGATGCTTCGCCACCCAGTGGATCCCGAGCAGCACACCCGGCATGAACGACTCGCGCGACAACGAGTCATGCCGGATCGTCAAGGTCTCACCGTGCCCACCGAGCAGCACCTCTTGATGCGCAACGAGACCCGCGAGCCGGATCGCATGCACGTGCACGCCCTCGACGTCGGCGCCGCGCGCACCGTCGATCTGTTGAGTGGTGGCGTCCGGTGACTGCTTGCCCGCGCGGGCTCGGGCAACAAGCTCCGCCGTCCGACGCGCGGTGCCGCTTGGTGCATCGATCTTGTTGGGATGGTGCAGCTCGACGATCTCGACGGAGTCGAAGTAGGGCGCTGCCGTCGCCGCGAACTTCATCATCAGCACGGCAGCGATGCCGAAGTTCGGCGCGATCAGCACACCTGTCGTCGACCCGTCCAGCCATTCGCGGACCTGGGCGATGCGCTTGTCGTCGAACCCCGTCGTACCGACCACAACATGCAGGCCGGCGTCGATGCACCAACGCAGGTTGTCCATCACGGCGTCAGGAGTGGTGAAGTCGACGACCACCTGCGCCTGACGCAGCGGTTCCCTGTCGTCGCCGACGTCGAGCCCGGCAACCAGGTCCAGATCGTCAGCCGTCTCGACGGCGTGGCAGACCTCGCCGCCCATGCGTCCACGAGTGCCGAGAACACCGACTCCGATTGCCATGAGGCGGACCTTACGCGACGGTGCGCGTCAGTGTTTGCTCGTCGTCGTAGGGGCCGATCGCGGCAAGAGCAAGCGGGCCGCGCAGCACCTCGTGAGCCACCGCCTGCACGTCATCGGGGGTCACCGCGTCGATGTGACCGAGGATCTCGTCGACGGTCATCAGCTCGCCATAGACGAGCTCCGACTTGCCGAGCCGGCTCATCCGCGACCCGGTGTCTTCGAGGCCCAGCACCAACCCACCGCGCAGCTGGCCCTTGCCACGTTCGAGCTCTTCGGCATCGAGGCCACCGGTCGCGGCGATTGCCAGCTGCTCCCGGCAGAGCTCGAGCACGTCAACTGCTCGCTTGGGATGACAGCCGGCATAGACACCGAACAATCCGGTGTCGGCGTAGTGGGAGACAAAGGAGAACACCGAGTAGGCCAACCCACGCTTCTCGCGGATCTCCTGGAACAACCGCGACGACATGCCCCCACCGAGTGCAGCGTTGAGAACACCGAGTGCGAAGCGGCGGTCGTCGAGGCGAGCCAGCCCGCCCGTGCCGATCACGAGGTTGGCCTGCTCGGTCGGCCGTCGTACGACGGAGGTTGCGGCTGTGAAACGCGGGGCCCGTCCGCCGATGCGCGGCAGCGCCGGAGCGTCGTCATCGACGGCGACGCCCGCGAACGCCTTGCGGACGAGCCGCACCAATGCGGCGTGCTCCAAGTTGCCCGCGGCCGCGATCACGAGAGACGGGGTGCGGTAGCGGCGTCGGTAGTAGCCGGCGATCGCGCCGCGCGACAAACTCTCGATCGACTCGGTGCTTCCCAGCACAGGGCGTCCGAGTGACGTGCCCGGCCACACGATCTCGGCGAAGTTGTCATGCACGGCGTCACCCGGATCGTCGTCGTGCATCGCAATCTCTTCGAGGATGACGCCGCGCTCGTTGTCGACGTCAGCGGTCGCGAGAAGCGATCCGGTGACCATGTCACTGATGACGTCGACCGCCAGCGGAAGGTCGTTGTCGAGCACGCGCGCGTAGTAACACGTGTATTCCTTGGCAGTGAACGCGTTGAGCTCACCACCGACGCCCTCGAGCTCGGCAGAGATCGCTAGAGCGTCGCGCCGAGATGTGCCCTTGAAGAGCAGGTGCTCCAGATAGTGCGACGCCCCCGACAACGAAGGCGCCTCGTCCCTGGAACCGACCCCGACCCAGATGCCGAACGCCACCGATCGGACGCCCGGCACGGATTCGGAGATCACCCGCAGGCCGCCGGGCAGCAGGGTACGGCGAACGACCCCGCCGTCCGGCCCCGTTGTGAGGGTGCGCGTCGCGCCGACGCGCTGGGACCGGCCGGCGAGGTCGATGGGCATGGTTAGGAGCTCGCCGACTCCTCGGCCGGCGCGGCGTCCTCGGCCTTGTCCTCGTCGAGCACCGGCACCAGCGAGAGCTTGCCACGCGGGTCGATCTCGGCGATCTGCACCTGGACCTTCTCGCCGATCTTGAGCACGTCCTCGACGTTCTCGACCCGCTTGCCGCCGGCGAGCTTGCGGATCTGCGAGATGTGAAGCAGTCCGTCCTTGCCGGGAGTCAGCGAGATGAACGCGCCGAACGTCGTCGTCTTGACGACCGTGCCCATGTAACGCTCGCCGATCTCGGGCAGCTGCGGCGAGACGATCGAGCGCACCGCACGAAGGGCGGCCTCGGCCTTGTCGCCGTCGACGGCAGCGATGTAGATCGTGCCGTCGTCCTCGACAGTGAGGTCGGCGCCGGTGTCGTCCTGGATCTGGTTGATGATCTTGCCCTTGGGCCCGATGATCTCGCCGATCTTGTCGACGGGGATCTTCTCCGTGATGATCCGGGGCGCGAACGGCGACATCTCGCCCGGCTCGGCGATCGCGCCGGCCATCACGTCGAGGATCGTCTGCCGGGCCTCGTGCGCCTGCTGCAACGCCGACGCGAGCACCGACGCGGGGATGCCGTCGAGCTTGGTGTCGAGCTGCAGTGCGGTGACGAAGTCACGAGTGCCGGCGACCTTGAAGTCCATGTCGCCGAACGCATCCTCAGCACCGAGAATGTCGGTGAGCGTGACGTAGTCGTCGCCCTCGTTGATGAGGCCCATTGCGATGCCCGCGACCGCTCCACGCAGCGGCACACCCGCTGCCATGAGCGAGAGCGTTGATGCACACACCGACCCCATCGAGGTCGAGCCGTTGGAACCAAGCGCCTCGGAGACGACGCGGATCGCGTAGGGGAACTCGTCCTTGCTCGGTACGACGGGAATGAGCGCCCGCTCGGCCAACGCGCCATGACCGATCTCGCGGCGCTTCGGCGAACCGACACGACCGGTCTCACCCGTCGAGTAAGGCGGGAAGTTGTAGTGGTGCATGTAGCGCTTGCGCGTCTCCGGGTTGAGCGTGTCGATCATCTGCTCCATGCGCAGCATGTTGAGCGTCGCCACGTTCATGATCTGGGTCTCGCCGCGCTCGAACAGACTCGAGCCGTGCACGCGCGGTACGACGTTGATCTCGGCGGAGAGCTCGCGGATGTCCTTGACGCCGCGACCGTCGATGCGCACGCCTTCGCTGATGATGCGCTGGCGCACCAGCTTCTTGGTCAGGGCGCGGTAGGCGGCGGAGATCTCCTTCTCGCGACCTTCGAAGTCGCTTGCCAGCTTCTCCTTGGCGAGCTCCTTGACCCGGTCGAGCTCGGTCTCCCGCTCCTGCTTGTCGGCAATGGTGAGCGCCGCGCTCAGCTCACTCTTGACGGCGGCGGTGACGGCATCGAGCGCGTCGTCGCCGTAGTCGAGGTAGACCGGGAACTCACGAGTGGGCTTGGCAGCCTTGTTGGCCAGCTCCTGCTGCGCCTCGGCGAGCTGCTTGAGGAACGGCTTGGCCGCCTCGAGCCCCTGCGCCACGACCTCCTCGGTCGGCGCCTGGGCGCCGTCCCGCACGAGCTGGATCGTGTTGTGGGTCGCTTCGGCCTCGACCATCATGATCGCGACGTCGCCGCCCTCGACCACACGCCCGGCGACGACCATGTCGAACACCGCACCCTCGAGCTCGCTGTGGCTCGGGAAGGGCACCCACTCACCATCGATGAGCGCAACGCGCACACCGGCGACGGGACCGCTGAAGGGCAGGCCCGCGAGCAGCACGCTGCACGCCGCTCCGTTGATGGCGATGACGTCGTAAAGGTGGTCGGGGTTGAGCGCCAGGATGGTCGAGACGATCTGGATCTCGTTACGCAGGCCCTTGGCGAACGATGGGCGCAGCGGCCGGTCGGTGAGCCGGCAGGTGAGGATCGCGTCCTCGCTCGGTCGACCCTCGCGGCGGAAGAACGAGCCGGGGATCTTGCCGGCGGCGTACTGCCGTTCCTCGACATCGACCGTCAGCGGGAAGAAGTCGAGGTTGTCCTTGGGGTTCTTGGACGCCGTCGTGGCGGAGAGAACCATGGTGTCGTCGCCGAGGTAGGTGACGACGCTGCCGGCAGCCTGCTGCGCAAGCCGACCGGCCTCGAACCGGATTGTCCGCTCGCCCAGCGAGCATTTGAGAGTGGTTTCGGCACTCTGCACGTTTGCACCCGTCAAGGGGGCGCCTCCTGTCATCAGGGGCGCTGCCTCGGCCTTGTGGGCTCCGGTCTTCGATCGAAGCGATCGGGACACATCCCGAGCGCCACTACCGAGGACCGGCGCAGCCTGCCAGCCTCGGCAGCGCCGGCTTGTCTAGCGGCGCAGACCGAGTCGTTCGATCAGCGCACGGTAACGCTGCACGTCCTTCTCCTCCAGGTAGCGCAACAGCCGACGGCGGCGGCCGACGAGCTGCAGCAGACCACGCTGGGTGTGGTAGTCGTGCCGGTGCTGCTTCATGTGCTCTGTCAGGTCGTTGATCCGCCGCGTGAGCAGCGCGACCTGGACCTCGGGAGAGCCGGTGTCGCCGTCGCCGGTGGCGTATTGGCTGATGATCTCTTGCTTGACGGCATTGTCGAGCGGCACGCGTGATTCTCCTGAGTCATCCGGCCCTGGGGGCTGTACTCCACGTCCGGTGGAGCCTGGCCACGAAGGGCAGACGGTTACTTCTGACCCGACGAGTCTACCGGATCTTGTGCATTTGCGGCCTCGAGCACCTCGCGGGTACGACGCACGTCGTCGGCCATCTGCTCGATGAGCGGCTCGATGCCCTCGAACTTGACCATCCCCCGCAGCCACTGGACGAACTCCACGCTCACCCGCTCGCCGTACAGATCGAGGCTGTCGCGCGGGATGACGTCGATCACAAAGGCCTCGACCCGGCGTTCGGCGCCGTCGAACGTGGGGTTTGTGCCGATCGAGATCGCCGCCGGGAGGCGGGTGCGAGGGCCGAACGGGTTCTCGAAGGACGGCGCGCGTAGCAACCAGCCGGCATAGATGCCATCCGCCGGAACGGCGATGTCCTCCGCGACGTCGACGTTGGCGGTCGGGTAGCCCATCGGCTTGCCCCGCCCGTTGCCGCGAACGACGGGGCCGGAGACGGAGTAGAGGTAGCCCAGGCCCTGGGCTGCTGCGGCGACGTCGCCGGCTGCGATGCGCCCGCGGATCCACGTCGAGGAGACCGGGACGCCTTCGCCGGCGCCGGTGAGCAACCCGACCGCGTCCACGGTGAACCCGTAGTCGGCGCCCATTCGCGCGAGCAGCTCCACGTCACCGGCCTGCTTGTGTCCGAAGCGGAAGTTCTCGCCGACCACGATGTGGACGACGTGGAGACGATCGACCAGCAACCGCTGGACGAACTCTTCCGGCGCCCACTCGGAGATCTCGCGGGTGAACGGCAGCACGACGACCCGGTCGACACCGACGTCGGCAAGCCTCTGGACGCGCCGATGCAGGTCGGTCAGCGTCAGCGGAACGGGCCGGCCGACGACCTTGGCCGGGTGCGGGTCGAACGTGACGACGACCGACAGCGCATCGCGTTCTTTGGCCGCGTCGACCGCGCGCTTGAGGATCGACCGGTGGCCGCGGTGCACGCCGTCGAAGACGCCGATCGACACGACGCACGGCCCGACGTCGTCGGGAATCGCGTCGAGCCCGGTCCACCGCTGCACAACAACAGCCTAGGGAATCTGTTGAGTGCGACGTTTCGTACCTCTGCAGAGCCTTGGCAAGGTATAAAACGTCGCACTCAACCCGTGAAGACGACGGTGGGGCGGATGGCGTCATCGCGTTCCTCGACCAGGGCGACCACGCTGCCGTCCGGCGCGAAGACGCCGACCGGGCCGGCGGGCAACCCAGTCGGGGCGAGCCGCTGTCCGAGCGAGATCCGGCGCGCGTCGTCTGCGGTGGCGTCCCACCGGGTGAACGTCGTGGCGACGACGTCAGCGAGCGGGACGAGCGCGAAATGCTCAGCCAGCTCGTCCAAGGTGCGAGCGCGATCGAGATCGAACGCACCGACGCGAGTACGACGCAGCGCGGTCAGGTGCGCACCGACACCGAGCGCAACGCCGAGGTCGCGCGCAAGTGCACGTATGTAGGTGCCCGTTGAGCAGGCGACCTGCACGTCAACGTCGTCACCGCGGCGGCCGACGATGTCGAAGGTCGTGACCGTCACCGGTCTCGGCGAAAGCTCGACGGCTTCACCGTCACGGACGCGCTTGTAGGCCCGGACTCCCCCGACCTTGACGGCGGAGACAGCGGACGGCACCTGCTCGATCGCGCCCGTCAGTCGAGCGACCTCGGCGGCCAGCGTCGCGTCATCGACGCCGCTGGCGTCGCGGGTCTCGAGCGGTTCGCCTTCTGCGTCGTCGGTAGCCGTCGTCACGCCCAGTCGAATGGTGGCGTCGTAGGCCTTGTCCTGGCCGGCGAGGTAGCCGAGGAGCCTGGTCGCCCGGCCGACGCCGACGATGAGAACCCCCGTCGCCATCGGATCGAGCGTTCCGGCGTGACCGACACGACGCGTTGCGGCGAGCTTTCGGATGCGTGCGACGACGTCGTGCGACGTCATTCCCCCGGGCTTGTCGACGACGACGATGCCGTCCGTCGCCGGAGTGGTCATCGTTGCGCGGCTTGGTCGAGGGCTGAACGCAGCTTGTCCATCGTCGTTTCGACGTCGTCGTGGGACGTGAACCCGGCCGCAAGTCGATGCCCACCGCCGCCGAGAGCAACGCAGGCGGCACCGACATCGGCCTTGCCGCGCGAGCGCGTCGATACGCGGAAGGAACCGTCGACGTCTTCCTTGAGTACGACGGCGACGTCGGCCTCACGAGCGGAGCGCACGACATCGATCACCGACTCGACGTCATCGAGTGTGAGCCCGGTGTCAGCGAGCACGGCATTGTCAACGACGGTCCACACCAGTCCATGTCCCGCGACAGCAGGCGTTTCGAGCACGGCGCGACCAAGCGCCGCGCCCAGCAGCTGCTGGTAGGCAAACGGTTTGGTCCCCCACAGATGTTGCGCGACAACGTCCGGGCGTGCACCCGCGCCGAGCAGTCGAGCCGCGACATCGTGTACAGCAGGCGTAGTCACCGAGTGCTGGAACGAACCCGTGTCGGTCACCAGCCCGACGTAGAGGAGCGTGGCAGTCGTCGCATCGACCACGGCTTCCATCCGACGCAACAGCTCTTCGACGACGACGGCCGTTGCTGCGGCCGTGGAGTCGACGAGGTGAATGCCCGGCAGCTGCGTCGCGGCGTCCTCACCGCTGTGCGCGTGATGGTCGATGACCACGACATCACCTGCGCGTTCGGGCAACGCCCTCAGCACGCCGAGCCGGTCACGGCTGGCGGTGTCGAGTACGACAAGCAACGACGGGCGCGGTGGAACGTCTCGCGGGGAGACGACCGAGCCGAGATCGGGCAGCCACGCATAGGGCGCCGGCACCGCCCAGCGCTCATCGCCCCAGGTGCAGGTCGTCGCGGTGCCCTGTGCCTCGAGAACGCGAGCAAGAGCCAACATGGACCCCAGCGCATCCCCGTCAGGCGCGACGTGACACGCCAGCGTGACATCGGGGGCCTGCCGCAACCGCTCGATCGCGGCGACCCAGTCCGCCTCGGGCAGCGTGACAGCCGGTCGACTCACGCAGAGTCGTCCGAGAGGTCGCGTGGTTGCCGGTAGGGATCGGCGTCACCTGCCGGCCGGGCGTGCTCCGCCAAGTGGTGAACCTGCTCATCCTGTGCGCGGGCCTGCGCGAGCACGTCCTCGATGTGCTTGGCGTTCTCGGGGATGGCGTCCAGGATGAAAGCCAACGACGGCGTGTGCTTGAGCCCGGTGCCACGTCCGACCGCACTGCGAATGACGCCCTTGGCGCTCTCGAGCGCGACCGCGGTGTCGGCACGGACCGTCTCGTCGCCCCACACCGTGTAGAACACGGTCGCCTCGCGCAGATCCGGAGTCATCCGGGCGTCGGTCACGGTCACCATGCCGAGCCTGGGGTCCTTGACCTGCCGCTCGATGAACTCAGCGACGATCTCCCGCACCCGCACGCTCATGCGACGGGTTCTGGCCTGGTCGGCCACCTCGTCCTCCTCAGTCGTCCGGCCCGATCAGCCGACGGTGTGCCGACAGCAGATCGATCTCGGGTCGGTCTGCGACGAACCGCTCGCACTGGTCGAGCACCTCGCCACAGTGGCCTGCCTCGACGGCAACCACCGAGACGCCGATGGCTGCACGCCGATGCACGTCCAGATGTCCGGTCTCCGCGACCGCCACCTCGAAACGTCGCCGGAGCTCACCCACGATCGGTCGCACCACTGCCCGCTTCTCCTTCAGCGAATGAACGTCGCCGAGCAGCAGGTCGAACTCGATCGTTGCTGTGAACATGTGGTTGAACCCGCGTGCTAGGCGCGCGGCTTCTCCCGCAGCTCGAACGTCTCAATGACGTCATCGACGTTGATGTCGTTGTAGGAACCGAGCGAGATACCGCACTCGAAACCTTCCCGCACCTCCGTCGCGTCGTCCTTGAACCGGCGAAGCCCTGAGATGGTCAGGTTGTCGGCGACAACCACACCGTCCCGGACGAGTCGCGCCTTGGCGTTGCGCACGATCGTGCCACTGCGGACGATGCAACCCGCGATGTTGCCGAACTTGGACGACCGGAAGACCTCGCGGATCTCCGCCGTGCCGAGCTGCGCCTCTTCGAACTCGGGCTTGAGCATGCCCCTGAGTGCGCTCTCGACATCCTCGATCGCCTGGTAGATGACCGAGTAGTAGCGGACGTCGACCTTCTCGCGTTCGGCCAGCTCCCGCGCCTTGCCCTCGGGCCGGACGTTGAAGCCGATGATGACCGCGTCCGAGGCCTTGGCGAGGTTGATGTCGTTCTCGGTGATAGCACCGACACCACGGCCGATGATGCGAAGCCCGACCTCGCCCTCGGCGCCGACCTCGATCTGCAGCAGTGCATCTTCGAGCGCTTCGACCGAGCCGGACACGTCGCCCTTGAGGATGAGGTTGAGCTGGTCGATCGCACCTTCCTGGATGCGCCGCAGCGCGTCCTCGAGGGTCATCCGGCCGCGGCCCTTGGCCAGCTCGGCGAACCGCTCGCGCGCCTGTCGCTGGTCGGCGATCTGGCGAGCGACGCGGTCCTCCGGGACGACCATGAAGTTGTCGCCCGCGCCGGGGACGCTGGTCAGACCCAGCACCTGCACGGGACGCGACGGCGGTGCCTCATCGAGCTGATCGCCGTTCTCGTCGAGCATCGCACGGACCCGACCGAACGCGTCACCCGCGACGATCGAGTCGCCGACGCGCAACGTGCCGCGCTGCACGAGCACGGTGGCGACCGGACCACGGCCGCGGTCGAGGTGCGCCTCGATGGCGACGCCCTCAGCCGGCCGCTTCGGGTTGGCGCGCAGGTCCAGCGCTGCGTCGGCAGTCAGCACGACCGACTCGAGCAGCTGCGCGATGCCGGTGCCGGTGACGGCTGACACGTCGACGAAGATCGTCTCGCCGCCGTACTCCTCAGCGACGAGGCCGTACTCCGTCAGCTGGCCGCGAACCTTCGCCGGGTCCGCGCCCTCCTTGTCCACCTTGTTGACCGCGACAACAACGGGCACGTCTGCTGCCTGCGCGTGGTTGAGCGCCTCGATGGTCTGCGGCATCACGCCGTCGTCAGCGGCGACGACCAGGATCGCGATGTCCGTCACCTGCGCACCACGGGCACGCATGGCGGTGAACGCCTCGTGACCCGGGGTGTCGATGAAGGTGATGGTGCGGTCCTTGTCCTCGACCGTCGTGTGCACCTGGTAGGCGCCGATGTGCTGCGTGATCCCACCGGCTTCCCGCGACTGCACGTTGGCCGACCGGATCGCGTCGAGCAGCTTGG
>JAICMI010000134.1 GCA_025929315.1 Frankiaceae bacterium | reverse complement strand
GCGATGCGCGGATGCCGGTCCACCCGGACCTCGAAACCGAGCCTCGTGACGCGCTCGACGACAGCATCGCGGGCACCGGCGACCGGCTCCGCGAACAGCTCCAGATCGTGCGGCCGGACCATCTCGCCGCCGATCCGCGTGACCGGCCCGAGGAAGCTCATGACGAAGTCGCTCGCCGGTCGCTCGTAGAGCTCGTCCGGCGACCCGACCTGCTTCACCTCGCCGTCGGCGACGACCACGATCTCGTCGGCGACCTCCATCGCCTCCTCCTGGTCGTGCGTGACGAAGACCGTCGTGACGTGGACCTGGTCGTGGAGCCGGCGCAGCCAGGCCCGGAGCTCCTTGCGCACTTGCGCGTCGAGTGCGCCGAACGGCTCGTCGAGCAAGAGGACCTTCGGCTCGACAGCGAGGGCCCGGGCCAGCGCCATGCGCTGACGCTGGCCACCGGACAGCTGGGCCGGGTAGCGGCCGGCGAAGTTCTCGAGATGCACGAGCTCGAGCAGCTCGCGGACCCGCGACTTGATCTCGTCCTTGGGTCGCTTGCGAATCGACAGCCCGAAACCGACGTTCTTCTCGACGGTCATGTGCTTGAACGCCGCGTAGTGCTGGAAGACGAAGCCGACACCACGTCGTTGCGGCGGCAGCGCGGTGGCCTCGCTGCCTTCTATCTCGACGCGGCCCTCGTCGGGCTGCTCGAGTCCGGCGATGACACGCAGGAGCGTGGTCTTGCCGCCACCACTCGGACCGAGCAGCGCGGTCAGCGAGCCAGTGGGGATCTCGAGGCTCACGTCCTTGAGGACGCTCGTCTGCCCGAAGTGCTTCGAGACGTTCGCAACCTTGATGCTCACGACAGGTTCAATCCTCCGCGCGGCCTGAGGAAGCGGCTGGCCACGAGAGCGACCACCGCCACCAGCACCAGCGAGGTCGCCGCCGCATAGGCACCCGTCTGGTTGAAGTTGTTGTAGAGATCGAGCACATAGAGCGGGACGGTCTCGGTCTTGCCGATCAGGCGACC
This sequence comes from Frankiaceae bacterium, assembly GCA_025929315.1. Classification (GTDB taxonomy): domain Bacteria; phylum Actinomycetota; class Actinomycetes; order JAFAQI01; family JAFAQI01; genus DATBDO01. The sequence goes on along the minus strand of JAICMI010000134.1, from coordinate 5,654 downwards.
GGACACGACAGCCACGGCGCCGAACTCACCCAACGCGCGGGCCAGCGAGAGGACAACGCCATAAGCGAGTGCGCCGCGGATCGACGGCAGGGTGATCCGCGTGAACCGCTGGAACGCGCTGGCGCCGAGCGTCGCTGCAGCCTGCTCCTGTTCGTCGCCGATCTCCGCGAGCACCGGAGCAACTGCGCGTACGACGAGGGGCAGCGCCACGAAGCTCGTCGCCATCACCATGCCGGGCAGCGAGAAGATGATCTGGATGCCGTGGTCGGTCAGCCAGCCGCCGAAGCTGGTCCTGCTGCCGTAGACCAGCGTCAGGGCGAGACCGACAACGACCGGTGACACCGCGATCGGCAGGTCGATGAGCGCGTCGAGGATGCGACGGCCGGGGAAACGGTGGCGGACCAAGAGGACCGCCGCGCCCACGCCGAAGACGGTGTTGAGCGCCACGGCGCACAAAGCGACGATGAGCGTGATCTCGTAGGCGTGCGCCGCCTCAGACGTCGTCAACGTGTCAAAGATCGGCGACAAGCCGTGCTGGAACGTCCGGTAGAGGATCACGCCGACCGGCAGCACGAGCAGGAAGGCGAGGTAGGCCAGCACGACGGTCCGCAGCCCCCAGCGCGACGCGCTAGTCACGGCGAGCCACCCATCGCTGGATGACGTTGAGCAGGACCAGGACGACAAGGGAGACAGCAAGCAAGACCGTCGACACGGCCGCAGCGCCGGTCACGCTGTCCTCCTGGATCTTGCCGTAGATGTAGACCGCGGCGACCTGCGTCTTGCCGGGCAGGTTGCCGGAGATGAGAACGGTCGAGCCGAACTCGCTGAGAGCGCGAGCGAATGCCAACGTCGTACCAGCAGCGACGGCAGGCGCGATCGTCGGCAGGATGATCCGCCGAAAGATCGTCAGCCGGCCGGCGCCGAGTGACGCCGCCGCCTCTTCCATGTCGTGGTCGAGCTCGAGCAGCACGGGCTGCACGGTGCGTACGACGAACGGGAGCGTGACGAACAGCAGTGCGATCAGCACGCCGCTGCGGGCGTAGGCAAGGTTGATGCCGATCGGACTGGACGCGCCGAAGAGAAGAATCAGCGTGACGCCCGCGACAATCGTCGGCAACGCGAAGGGCAGGTCGATGATCGTGTCGAGCACTCGCTGACCGGGCAGCTTGTCGCGCACGAGCAACCAGGCGATCGCCGTACCCATCACGAGGTTGACCAGGGCGGCGATCAACGACATGACGATGGTGAGCTCGAGTGCGGACCAGGCGAACGGGCTGTGCACCTGATGCCAGAACCCGCCCCAACCGCTGTCGGTCGACCGGTAGACGACCATCGCCAGCGGGATCAGCACGACCACGCTGAGGAACAGGACGACGAAGCCGCCGGTGACGGAGGGTCCGAGCGCGGGCCGCTTCACCCGCGCCCGGACTGCCGGCCGTCTCAGCTCACTTGCTAGTTGGGACACCGAGACCCTGCTCGATCTTTCCGACGATGCCGTTGTCCGCATCGAAGAACCTGGTCATGACCGTGTCCCACCCACCGAACTTGGTGATGTCGAACAGGCCACTCGGGTGCGGAAAGTTCATCGTCGCGTCGCTCTTGACGATCGGTCGGTAGCCGTTGTCCGAGAAGATCTTCTGTGCGGTGTCCGAGTAGAGGAAGTCGACGAACGCCTTCGCCTCGGTCGGGTGCTGGCTCGTCTCGGTCACAGCGACCGGGTTCTCGATGAGGATCGTGTTGTCGGGAACGGTGTAGTCGAGCGCCTGACCGTTCTGCTGCGCGAAGATCGCGTCGTTCTCGTATGAGAGCAACGCATCCCCTTTGCCCTGGACAAAGGTCTGCAACGAGTCACGCGCGCTGTTGTCCTGTACGGGCGTGTGCTTGAGCAGCTCGGCGAGATAGGTGTTAGCCGCGTTCGCGTCGTCACCCTCGGCGAGGCTGCCGCCGTAGGCCGCCATCAGGTTCCAGCGCGCACCACCCGAGGTGAACGGGTTGGGCGTGATGACCTCGACGCCGGGCTTGACCAGGTCGGGCCAGTCGACGATGTGCTTGGGGTTGCCCTTGCGGGTGGCGATGACGACCACCGAGTCGGTGACCATGCCCTTGTACTGGTTCTTGTCCCAGTCGGGCGACACGATCTTGGCGTCGACGAGGCGCTGCATGTCGGGCTGAAGAGAGAACTCGACGACGTCGGCCGCCAGACCCGACGCGACCGCACGGCTCTGGTCGCCGGAGGCGCCGTAGGACTGCTGGAACTCGACGTTCTTGCCGGCCGGGGTGGCTTGGAAAGCCTTGATGATCTTCTCGTACGCCGCCTGAGGCGTGGAGTAAGCCACCAACGAGAGCTTGACCTTGCCGCCGCCATCGCTCGCGTTGGCGGAGCCGCCGCTGCAGCCCGTCAACGTGAGTGCCGCCACGCCGGCAACTGCCACCCCGGCGGCCAGGCCGCGCTTCCTCGAAGACATATATCCATCCCTTGACTGAGTTGGTCAGATTGAGTTGATGGGCTGAGTTATATCACTACAGTTTTAGTCCGCACAATGGGAGGTGAAGCGCGTGTCGCGAGCTCAGCTAGGCAGGAAGCCGCTGGCGATGCTCAGGAATCGGTCGTTCTCCGCGTCGATCCCGATGGTCACCCTGACCCCATCGCCGGCAAACGGACGGACGATGACGCCGCCGTCCAGACATGCCTGCGCGAAGTCCGACGTCCGCTCTCCCAGCGGAAGCCAGACGAAGTTGGCCTGCGACGGGGGGACGTCGTACCCGCTGTCGAGAAGCGAGGTGCGGACCCGCTCGCGCTCGGCGACCGTGAGCTTGGCCCGGCGGGCGACCTCCTCGCCCTCCCCCAGCGCCGCGATCGCGGCCTCTTGTGCGAGCCCGCTGACGCTGAAAGGCACCTGGCACTTGCGCGCCGCCGCGATGACATCGGGCGAGGCGAGGCAGTAACCGACCCGGAGACCGGCGAGCGCGTAGGCCTTGGAGAACGTCCGAGTGATGGCGACGTTGGGCCGGTCGCCTAGCAGCCCGAACGCGTCCGGCACGGCGGCCGGGTCGACGTACTCGCGGTAGGCCTCGTCGATGACGACGAGCACGTTGTCGGGAATGCCGTCGACGAGCCGGCGCAGCTCGTCCGCGCCGACTGCGGTGCCGGTCGGGTTGTTGGGATTGCACAGGAAGACGAGCCGGGTTCGGTCGGTGACCGCGGCAACCATCGCGTCGACATCGTGGACGTGCTGGTGCGTGAGTGGGACCTTGACCGCCGCACCGCCGACGACGGTGGTGATGATCGGGTAAGCCTCGAACGCGCGCCAACCGAAGACGACCTCGTCACCCTCGCCGACGGTTGCACTCGCAAGCTGACCGCACACCTCGACACTGCCGGCACCGACCGCAACGCGTTCAGGCGCGACGCCGTGATGCGCTGCAATCGCCTCGATGAGCCGGGTCGACGCCATGTCGGGATAGCGGCTGACGCCCGCGGCTTGATCTGCGAGGACACCGGCAACGCTGGGCAGCAAGCCGTACGGCGACTCGTTGCTCGCGAGCACGACGGCGCCCGGGATCTTCATGCCCGGCACGTAGGCAGGCAGCGACGCCATTGCAGCGCGCAGATGCGGCGTGGTCACGCCACCATCATCGCCCAAGAAGGACTCAGCGCTTGACAGTGAAGCTGAGCTTCTTGGTGCGAACGCGGTAGCGCCGATCGCCGCTGTACCTGACCTTCACCGTCCGACTGCCCGCGCCGAGCTTGCGCCCGGACACGGAACAGGTGGCACGGCCCGAATGCAGGCGAGCGGCCTTGCAGAGCACCTTGCGCCCGTTGGTCATCTTCACGGTCCCGGTCGGTGTTCCGACCTTGCCCGTGACCTTGGAGCGGATGGTCACGAGTCGGTGGATGTTCGGCCTGGCCGAGTGGGCAGCGTCGAGAGCAGGCAGTGCCTTGGTGACGTCGTACTCGATGAAGTAACCGCGGTCCTCGATGAAGTTGTGGTCGCCGCTGTAGTTGATGAAGATGAGCCTCGTGCCCACTTGCTCCTGAGTTGCGCTCGCGATCGCCGTGGTCGTGGTCTGACAGGTGACGACTCCGTCAGCAGGCAGCGTCTGAGGCGGGCAAAGGACATTGGCGCGGTTCGAACCGTTGGTCTCGAACGTCACAGTGCCGGTCGGCGCCGTGTACGAGCTGGTGACCGAGGCGGTGAGCGTCACAGGTTCGCCAAGCGCCTCCGCCTTCGCGGGAGACGCCGTGAGCGTCTTGTCGGTCTGCAACTTGTTGGTGAACGTGAGACTGGCGCCCGGCCCCCAATGCACGCGGTCCATGGTCCGGAAGACGGTGACCGTGTATGTCTCACCGACCTGAATGTCCCGCAGCACCGAGTAAAACTGGTTGGTGACGTCGCTCCAGGCAGCGGACTGGTCGGTGCCGTCACTCGGATCAGTGGACGGCGTCGTGCCTGGCTTGACGATGACGAAGTCGAGGTCGCAGTTGTTGCCGGGGTGCAGGCCGTCGCACCCGGCCGGCACACTCCAGGCCACGGGAACCCTGGTCGGGTCGTTGTCGTCCCATGGACCTGTGCCGATCGGCCACAGATGCTCGGCCGGCGGGACCGGGTAGGCATTGGCAATCGACGGAGGCGACACGTCGTCAGCAGCGTCTGGTCGCGTCTCAACCATTTGGAAGCCGTAGTCGTAGCGGTAGTCGAGGCCGGTCAGCAAGACGGAACCGTCGACGCCGAGGTCGACTGGTTGGGGCGCCGTACCGGGCGCGCCTCGCATCGTCGCGGTGACGCTGTCCCCTGCAAACGCGGGCGAGGTGGTCACTTGGAGCTGACCGACCTTGCCGTTGATCGGCGTCACATCCAGGTGAGGACGCGGAAGATCGAGCAGAGCAGTCGCCGGACCGCTGCCCGCGCCCGTGTCGGTGCTCGCGTGGATGATGAACGTGTCGGCGGTGTCGAGGACATCCGGCGAGAACGTCTGAGTGATCTGCGTGACCGAGCCGTCCACGGAGGCGATCTGGTATCCCGTCCACGCGTCGGGATGGTCGCCGGGCGTGTAGTTGATCGTGTAGCGCGACGCGCCGTCGACGGGTTGCCACGAAAGCGTGATGAGGTACTTGCCGTCCTGCCAGCGATCGAACGTGACCGTGAAAGCCCCAGGGGGCTGGACCGCCGCCTCGGCCGAAGCAGTCAGACCCGCGAAAGCTGCACACATCGCAATGACGAGGCAAGCACCACGAAAACGCACTCGTCCATTATCCGGACTTATCGCCCATCAGGACCGATAGGTGTAGCAAACCACCCGGAATGACTAGGACTAGAGGTTGCCGCGCCGCTCTTGCTCGCGCTCGATCGCCTCGAACAGCGCCTTGAAGTTGCCCTTGCCGAAGCCCATCGAGCCGTGGCGCTCGATCAGCTCGAAGAACACCGTGGGGCGGTCCTGCACGGGCTTGGTGAAGATCTGCAGCAGGTAGCCGTCCTCGTCGCGGTCGGCGAGGATCTTGAGCTCGCGCAGCTCGTCGAGCGGCACGCGGGTCTCGCCGACCCATGCGCCGAGCTCGTCGTAGTAGGCGTCCGGCGTCTCCAGGAAGTCGACGCCGGCCTGCTTCATCTCCCGCACCGTCCGCACGATGTCGTTGGTCGCGAGGGCGATGTGCT
>JAICMI010000171.1 GCA_025929315.1 Frankiaceae bacterium | reverse complement strand
TTTCGTCGGGGACAACCTCGCGCTGGACTACCACCGGGTCTTCGGCGGCCAGATCCTGGCGCAGGGCATCCTCACCGCCACCGCGGCTTCGGACGGCAAAGAGGTCAAGTCGCTGACGCAGCTGTTCCCGCGCGAGGGCAATGCCGAGCAGCCGATGGTCTACGCCGTCACGAAGCACCAGGAAGGCCGCACCTTCGCCAGCACCACCGTCGTCGCAACCCAGGGGGAGAAGACGGTGAGTGTCGCGACGCTGTCGATGTACACCGCGGAGGACGGTGCGCCGCGACAGAACGACGCCCCGTCGGTCGGCAAGCCTGAGGACGCCGTCCAGACCGATCTCGGCATGATCCCGTGGGAGACCCGGGTCGTGGACGGCGTCGACCTGTCGGACCGCTCGGTCGGGCCGGCGTCGTACCAGTTCTGGATGCGGACGCCGGCACTGCCGGACACGTCCGCGCTGCACCAGGCGATGCTCGCCTACGCGACCGACCTCACGGTCATCGGCACGGCGTTGCGGCCGACCGAGGGGCTGTCTCAGGCGGACACGATGACCAAGTTCCACTCCGCGGTGACCTCGCACTCGCTGTGGTTCCACCAGCCGCTGCGCGCGGACGACTGGCTGCTCGTCGACCAGCACAGCCCGGTGCTCGCAGGTGGCCGCGCGTTCGGTCGCGGCGACGTCTGGTCCCTGGACGGCCGCCTGGTCGCCTCGTTCGCCCAAGAGTCCATGATCCGCATGCTGGGTTGAGTGCGACGTTTTGGACCTCCGGGACCCCCGTCAGAGGTACAAAGGGTCGCACTCAACCGGGTCAGGTCTTGGCTACTTCTTTCTTCATGTCTTCGAGGTTGATGAGGATCGGGTAGCCGCCCTCGGACAGGGCGTGTCCGTGGCCGGTCTGGTGGACGTCGAAGACCGACTGGATCGCGGCGTAGAAGCCCTGTACGTCGAGCGTCTGGTTGACGGCGCGCTTGGCCTGCCGCAACGCGAACGGGTGCTTGGTCGCGATCTCGGCGGCAAGCTTGCGCGCCTCGGCGTGCAGATCGTCGACGGGTACGACGCGACTGACCATGCCGACCTTCTTGGCCTCGTCGGCCGTGATGGCGCGACCGGTGAACAGGATCTCCTTGGCCAGTCGCGGCCCGAGCTCCCACGTGTGACCGTGGTACTCGACACCGCCGATGCCCATCGCGACAACCGGGTCTGAGAACTTCGCGTTCTCGGCGGCGACGATGAGGTCGCAGGGCCAGCAGAGCAACAGCCCACCGGCGATGCACACCCCTTGTACGGCGGCGATCGAAGGCTTGGGCACGTTGCGCCAGCGCAGTGAGTATTCGAGGTAACGCTTCGACTCGGTCGCGATGATGCCGGCGAGGGTGAACTTCGCCGGCTGCGACGGGTCGCCCGCCTTGAGGTCGTGACCGGACGAGAAGTGCTTGCCGTTGGCTTGCAACACGATGACCTTGACGTCGGGGTCGTCGGCAGCGCGGCACCACGCCTCGTCGAGGTCGTCGAGCAACGGCATGTTCTGCGCGTTGGCGGCCTCGGGCCGGTTGAGCGTGATCGTCGCGATGTTGTCCGCGACGTCGTAGAGGATGAACTCGGTCTGCACTGCGCTACTCCCTCACTTGCCTTGCCAGCGCGGCGGCCGCTTCTCAGCGAACGCTGCCGCGCCTTCGCGCGCGTCCTCGGAAGAGAACACCGGCGCCATGATGTCGAGCTGCTGCTTCCAGCCTTCGGCCTCGGTCCAGTCGAGGCTTCGGCGCAGGATCTCCTTGGACGCGGCGAGCGCGAGCGGTCCGTTGGCGGCGATCGCCGCAGCCAGCTCGAGCGCACCGTCCAACGCCTTGCCCGGCTCGACGACGCGGTTGACCAGTCCGTAGCTGCGCGCCTGCTCGCCGGTGATCGAGTCACCGGTGAGTGCCAGCTCCATCGCGACGTAGTAGGGCAGCCGCTGCGGCAACCGCAGCAGACCACCGCCCCCCGCAACCAGCGAACGCTTCACCTCGGGCAGACCGAACTTGGCCTCACTCGACGCGACGACCAGGTCACACGCCAGGACCATCTCGAACCCGCCGGCAAGGGCGTATCCCTCGACAGCGGCGATGAGCGGCTTGCGCGGCGGTGCCTCGGTGAGGCCCGCGAGCCCGCGACCCTCGATGACCGGCGTCTCGCCCTTGAGGAACCCCTTGAGGTCCATGCCGGACGAGAACGTCCCGCCGCCACCGGTGAGGACACCGATCGACAGCGAAGGCTCGGAGTCGAGCCGGTCCAGTGCGGCGGACACGCCGCTCGCGACCGCGCCGTTGACCGCGTTACGCGCCTCGGGTCGGTTGATGGTGATGACCAGGACGTTGTCCCTGTTCTCGACGAGTACTGCCTCAGCCTCTGTCACGCAGGTACGATAACAACCGGCGTTCGCGACCGTCTACGGCCCTCTCAAAAACCGGAAACGCCGCTCTCCCGAAGCTAGGAA
>JAICMI010000009.1 GCA_025929315.1 Frankiaceae bacterium | reverse complement strand
GAAAACGTCGGCGATCACGGAGTGGTCGATGACCAGTTCCGCCGGAACCTGCGGGTTGATGCGCTGTGGGTCGCCGCCGAGCGCAGCCATCGCGTCACGCATCGCCACCAGGTCGACGACGCAGGGCACACCCGTGAAGTCCTGAAGGAGAACCCGAGCGGGGCTGAACTGGATTTCACGACCGTGCGCCGCGGCTGCGTCCCACTGCAGTACGGCGCTGACCTGCTCGGCCGTCACCAGCCGGCCGTCTTCGTTGCGAAGAAGGTTCTCCAACAGCACCTTCAGGCTGTAAGGCAGCCGCGCAGCGCCCTCGACTCGGTCGAGCCGGAAGATGTCGAACGTGGAGTCGCCAACGGACAGCTGCCGGCGGGTTCCGAAGCTGTTGGCGCTCACCGTTGTCCCCTTGCCCTGGACTGGTCGACGTGCCGGGTCATTGTGCGTGTCATCGGGTTCGCCTCTCAGAGAGCGCAAGGAATTCGTTTCGGGTGCGTTCGTCAGTGCGGACGGCGCCGAGCAGGGCGCTCGTCACGGTCGTCGAGCCATGGGCGCGCACGCCGCGAAGCGTCATGCAGCTGTGCTGGGCGCGCAGCACGACGCCGACGCCGCGTGGCTTGAGCCGGTCGTCGAGCCAGTGGGCGATCTGCGACGTCAGACGTTCTTGGAGCTGAGGACGACGGCTGTGGATCTCGACGATGCGGGCGAGTTTGGACAGACCGAGCAAGCGTGGCCCGGGAAGGTAACCGACTGTCGCCGTGCCGCTGAAGGCCAGCAGGTGGTGCTCGCAGACGGAGGTGAAGGGGAGGTCGCAGGCGAGCACGAGCTCGTCGTACCCGGCGTCGTTCGGGAACGTGGTCATCGTCATCGGCGGTGGTGTCAAGAGCTCTGCGTAGGCGCGCGCCATTCGTGTCGGCGTCGCCGCGAGGCTCGGGTCCATGAGGTCCATCCCCATCGCGCGGAGAAAGTTCGCCGCTGCCCGCTCCGCGGCTTCGATGTCGATGACAGGGGCTGGCGCCAGCCGCAACTTCGAAAGCTCGTGGACCGTGTCTCCTGCGCTTGCTGGCGCAATGGTCGTCATCGTGATCCTCTCGTCGCGGCTATGGCAGCCGATGCGTGGTTCTCGTGCAGGGCGAGGTTGCTCGCTTGGTCGGCCGCGAGCGGCTGTTCCAGCCATCTCGCGGTCGCTCGGCGGGCGCGCTCGATGAGCAGAGCCGTGTGGGCGAAGTCGATCGGAGACACGGCCAGTGGGCATAGCGGCGGCGCGACCCTCAGGTCCATGCTGCCTTGCATCGCCGCAACGTCAGCGATGAGCCGTTGCTGGATGGCAAGAGTGACTGCATGGATTCCCATCTCCAGCGCGGAGCGGGGCGGCTCTTCGAGAGCACAGGCATAACCGGTGGGGAGGACATAGATGGTGTCCGCGCCAAGTTGTCGGGCTACGGAGATAGGGGTGTTGTTGACCACTCCGCCGTCCATGAGAAGGCGAGGGCCGATGGTGACCGCTGGGAACACCGACGGCAGCGCAGCACTGGCCATCACCGCGTCGACCACAGGGCCCGCGCCGAGGGCAACTTCGGTGCCGGTGAGCACGTCCGTCGCGACGACCACGACTTTCTTGGCAGCCTCCTCGAGCCTCTCGTAGTCGAGGTTGCGTCTCACCAGCTGGCGCAGCGGTCGCGGGTCGGCCAGGGCGGTGGTCCGACCGATCATCGCGCGCAGGACGCGAACCGCATCGGTGGGAAAGACATCCTCGCGCCGAAGCGTCGTCCAGATCCGGGCCAGCTGATCCGCGCCGGCGGCGTCCGGATGACCCGCCATGTAGGCGGCGTTGAGGGCGCCAACGGAGCTACCGACATATAGATCCGCGGTGACTTTTGCGTCGAAGAGCGCGAGCAGCATGCCGACCTGCACGGCTCCCAAGCTGCCCCCGCCCGAGAGGACCACCGCAGCGACCATGTCAGGACACCCACTTCGCTACTTGTCGCTGACAGCGGGCTCCGGTGCGAACTCAGCGCCCGTGCCCGAGCTGGTCTGTGCATGGCCCGGCAAGACATCGTCTTCGCTCTTGTGCCACACCGGATGATCTCCCGCGGTTTCCACGTTGAAGCCGTAGTCGTAGACGAGGCTGCCGCCGAGGCTGGCCCCGAAGCTGACGAGTAGGCCGGTCGCGACGGAAAGCACGACCAGGCCGAGCGGCGCGCTGGCGTCACCGTTGTACGCAGTGAAACGGACGATCACGTTGACGACCGCGAACACCGTGACCACGATCATGGTGATCGCGTGCGCATTGATGGTCCGACGTGCTTGAGTTCCCGGCTCGCTGGAGCTGTACCAGTCGAGGGCCCCGGTCAAAGCGGCCAACACCGAGACGCCCACACCGCCAAGCAGCGTCCAGCCGGCCGCGAGGAACAGCTGACGGCCGAGGCTCGGATGCGCATCGTGGAGTGCGATGGACAGGACGTCGAAGACCGCCACGAACAGGTAGGCAGTCACCGGCACGTCCGTAAGCGGCGGATGCAGGGGTTTCCCCGCCCAGCCACGCACGCCCTTGAATGTCCGACCCTTCATCGTGAACGTCGGACGGAAGGTGAAATGCCTCATGCTGACCTCCTGGTCGCGGACCTCGTGCGGCTGCCCGAGCTCGGTGATGCCTGGCGTGGTCAATCGGTCCGCCTCACGGCGAGGATGCGAACCCTGCGGCGTCCCGTCGCCGTCGCGACTTCGACTGTGTCTCCGAGGCGGTGGCCGATCAGTGCGTGCCCCAAGGCGGACGTCGCGGACACCGTTCGAAGGTCGACAGGGGTCTGGAGATTGGGAACCAGCAAGAACTCTTCAGCCATCTGCCACCGAAGAGGTTCCCGGACGTGAGACCCGATGGCCGGCAGGAAGGCGACGCTGACGTGGTCCCCTAGCTCGATCTTCATGCTGTGGCGACGCGCACTTAGGCGGCGGCGTAGGTGGAGTGTCATGTCGAGAGGTGTGCTCACGACATCCACCATGGCCCCGAAGCTCCGTCCGCGTTACCCCCGCGACCGGTCAACGTGAAGGCTTGGTTCTTGCCGAGGCTCGGCAAGGAGGAGCGGACTTGCCGTCTGTCGGCAAGAAATTGTGGCGGCATTGTTCAGCCGACACCCTCGCCGAACTGTAAACGACGGAGCAAGGTGGGCCTCAGCCTCGAGAGGAAGGAACCCTGGTGACCGCCACATTCGACTGGGCAAAGGTCGTCGACTACGCGAAGAGAGTGCCGGTCGATCCTCCGTTGACCCAGTACGAGCTACCCGGAATCACGGAAGAGCTCCACCAGGATGTGCCGGTTGCGGTCGTCCCGCTGTGGCACGCCGTGGTCACCGCTCGGTTGGCCTTCGCCCCCGATGACCTCGAGACGCTGCGGAGCGCCTCGCACCGACTGGCCGTCGCCTTGGCCGAGGTGGAGAACGTCTATCCGCTGCAACCAGGAGGCATCTTCATTCAGGTCGCGTACGGAGCGGGCTACTTCCGGACGCGACTTCCAGCCAGCCTGACCGACGAGTACATGCCCAAGTCGACGCTGCCCGGTAGCGAGGGCGAATGGGCGCTGGCTGACACGGTCCGGTTCCCGATGGACCCAGAAGATCTGGTCTTGGAGGACAACGAGATCTGCTTCCACTTCAAGAGCGACTACCGAGATCACATCGAAAACACCATCGGAGCCCTGTTTCAACCTGGCATGAGTTTTCTCAACGGCATTCCTGCGGAGAACGCCTACGTCGGTGATCTGCTGACGGTGACGTCCATCCGCCGCGGATTCGCCGGACGAAACCTGCCGAAGCTCATCGGCGAACGGCTGCGGATCCCGGGAGCTGAAAAGATCCCGGCTGGATCGATGCTGTTCATGGGCTTCACGTCGAGTCACGTTCATGGGCTTGCTGCTGGAAACTTGCCGAGTTTCGAGACACTTCCCGGCTACACCGATCAGACCCCCGACAGCTACTTCGCACATGGCACGGCCATGCACTTGTCCCATATCGCGGTCGATCTCGAACGCTGGTACCAGTTCAGCGCCAGGGAGCGCCTCGTGCGGACCTTCCATGCTCGTCGGACCGAGGCTGACGAGGTGCTGAGTCCGGACCAGTCGCCGGCGTCGTCGACGTTCAAGACCGAACGAGATCAGCATGTTCGGGACTACAAGCTCGTGGGCCACAACGAACAGATGCAGTTTCTGTCGCGCGTGGGCACCGACACGACGACGGCGTATGGGCAGAAGCTGGTCAAGGGAACCGTCTTCTTTCTTCGGCAGGACTTCAACACGGTCGAGAACCCGTTCGGTATCTCGACCGACGCCTCAGTCCTCGCGGCTCCCTGTCCGGGTGTTCATTTCGTCGGCTGCGGTCCGTCAGCTCAGCACTTCGAGCTGATGCGGCGGGAAATGGACAGTCAGGACCTCAAAGCTCAGTACAAGCTTGCCGACGAGGACCTCGGTTTCACCGAGATGCTGACGACGACGCACCGACAGAACTACTTGCTCCCACCGCGGGCGCGTCGGTCGTTCCCGCTGGTGGAGTTGCTTTAACGCAGCCTCATCCGTCGCCGCGGCTGGCGCGAACTCGCGCTGGTAGGCGCCATCTACGTCCTGTACGACGTCAGCCGGTTTCTCGTTGCCGGACATCAAGGAACTGCACTCGTCCGCGGCGGACGCGTGTTGCACCTGGAGCAGACGCTGCACATCGCGTGGGAGCAGGCCGTCAACCGCTTTGTGTCCGCGCACCTGCTGCTCGCAGTCAGTGCCGACTACTCTTACGCGGCGCTGCACTACGTCGTTACTCCCGTCGTGCTGTTGTGGATGTGGCGCAGACATCGCGCCTCATATCCGCCGGCTCGCACCGCACTGGTGCTGACCACACTCGCGGGCCTCGCGGCCTTCGCCGTGGTCCCCGTCGCCCCGCCGCGAATGCTTCCCGGTTTCGTCGACACGATGGCTCGCTTCTCTGGTGTGGGGTGGTGGGGAGCCGACGCAAGCGCCCCGCGTGGTTTCGGTGGGTTCACGAACCAGTTCGCGGCGATGCCGTCACTGCACGTCGCATGGGCGCTTTGGTGCGGATGGCAGCTGGTCCAGCACGGTCATCGTGCCGCCGTGAGAGCTTTCGGCGTTCTCTACCCGCTGATCATCACGGTCGCGGTGATCGCCACGGCTAATCACTACTTGCTCGACGCAGTGGCCGGCCTCGTCGTCGTACTCCTCGCGATCGGCGCGGTGGGCGCTGCTAGCCGGGTCCGACGGGCTTCCGGCACGCAGTTGTCGCAGATCGTCTCCTCTGGTCTCTCGGCCAGCCGCGTGAAGGCGATCGGCGCGCCGCAGCGAACGCAAAGCCCGTAGCTGCGGTTGTCCAACCGGTGCATCGCCTGTTCGAGGTCCTCGAGCCGCGCGCGTGCGCCGTCGATGGACCTGTCGAAAGAGCTTTCTTCGCGGTCGTAACGGGCGAGGGAGAGCAGCGTGATCTGCCGCACCTGGTCACGCCACCGGTCCTGTAACGCGTCGCGCAGCTGCAGGCGCTCGAGGGGGGTCAACTGCTGCACGCGCAGATCGTGTCCCATCCGTCCTCCCGATGTCGTCCGGATGTCGCGCGAGTCTGGGCGCATGCGATGCGCCTGCTATGCACTCGACGTGGAGATCAGGTGGAGACGCGTCAGCCAGGTCGGCCGGCGCCCCTAGCCGTCGCGGGACAGGCCCAGGCGATAGCCGCCGCCGAGGACGGTCAGCACGATTTCCGGTTGCGCCGGGTCGGCCTCGATCTTGCGGCGCAAGTTCTTGATGTGCGAATCGACGCTACGTTCGTACCCCTCGAACTCATGTCCTCGGGCCCGGTTGATCAGCTCCGCGCGTGAGTACACGCGACCCGGCCTGGTTGCCAGCGCCAGCAGGATCCGCCATTCCGTCGGAGTCAGCTCCCGCTGCCCACCGTCGACCGTGACATTGCGGGTCGCCTCGTCGATGACCAGCCGGCCACCGCCATAACCGTGGGTCGGCTGCTGATCGTCCTGGCCGGCACCGCGTCGCAGCACCGCAAGCACGCGCAGCACCAGCTCCCGGGGGCTGAACGGCTTGGTCACGTAGTCGTCCGCACCCAGCTCCAAGCCGCGGATCCGGTCAGCCTCCTCAACTCTTGCGGTCAACATCACGATCGGCACGGACGAACCGCGCCGAATCTCCGCAGCCACCGCTTCGCCGCTTATATCCGGCAGCCCGAGATCCAAAATGATCAGGTCCGGTTTCGCGGCGGCGAAAAGGTGCAGCCCGTCCGCGCCGGTCCCCGCGGTCAGCACGGTCAGCCCGTCCCGCTCCAGATAGGACCGCACAAGCTCGCGCAGCTTGATCTCGTCCTCGACGATCAGCACGGTAGGCACGGCCGCCGCACCTCCTCCGCGATCCTCAGGTCACTGACACGCTAAGCCGCCACGGACAGACACCGGTCAATCCACGCCACTCCGGCTCCATCCCGTCTCCACCTGGACAACGCAACGAACACGCACCGATGCCATCCACTGGACGCCAGGTCAATGACGACGTTCGATCGGAGCCGCCATGACAGCGACCCATCTCCGGGACATGTCCCTGCCGGAGACTGCGCCCGCGGAAGCGCTAGCGACGCCGCGGGTGGTGGTCGCCGTCGACAGCCGACCGGCGTCACTGGACGCCCTCGCCTGGGCAGCGGACGAGGCACTCTGCCGTGGCATGTCGCTGCGCATCGTCACCGCATACGCCGATCCCGACCGACGGCAGACGTCCAGGACCGTCGAGCAGGCAATGGACGTCCAGCGTCGGCTGCAACGTCGAATCGAGCTGAGCCGCCCGTGGGTCGAGGACGCCGAGCTCGTGGTCCGCCGGGGCAGCGTCCTCAGCCTGCTCGCCGAAGCTGCCGGCTGCGGCGACATCCTCGTTCTGGGTAAGGCCGCCGACGTCGGCGCGGAAGATCTCGCCTACCGGCCAGTGTGCCCCGTTGTCGTCGTGCCTGCGCAACCTATCGCGCGGACCGGCCGGGGTCGTGGCTGAAGCGGACATCCGGCAGTGCTCGTCGTAGCCAGCGGGGAGTCGCCCATGCGGCCCGTCCGGCCAGCCGCAGCAGCACGGGGAGCAACAGCAGCCGCACAAGCAGCGCGTCGAGCAGCACGGCGATGCCGAGCACGACGCCCATCTCCTTCGGCGGCAACGGCCCGGACAAAGCGAACGTGAAGAACACGGCGACCATGACCGCAGCGGCGGCGAAGATGACCCGACCCGAGTGCGCGACGCCGTTGACCATCGCGTCCCGCGCGTCGCGGCTGCGCTCCCAGTGCTCTTTCGCGCTGGAGAGCAGGAACACGGTGTAGTCCATGGAGATCGCGAAGATCATCGCGAAGAAGAACACCGGTGCCCATGCGTCCAGGAAATGCTGACTCTCGAAGCCGAACAGCCCTGCGCCGTGCCCGTCCTGGAAGATCAGCCGGGCCACGCCGAACGCGGCGCCGACCGCCAGCAGGTTGGTGACGACGCCGAGGGCGGCGATCAGCGGCGCTTGCAAAGCGATCAACAGCAACAGGAAGCCGAGGCCGAGCACCACACCTATTACCAAGCGTGTCTTCGCCGCCAGCAGCTTCTCCAGGTCGTGGTTTTCCACCGCGGCGCCGCCGAGCAGCGTCCCGGGCGGCAGTTCGCTGCGAAGCCGGTCGACGGTCGCCCCGAGCGCCTTGGCCGACGGGTCCACACTCGGGACTGCCTGCACGAGCTGCCACCCGCCGTTCTCCGACGGCATCGCCGGCATGACGGCGCTGATGCCGTGGTCGGCTCTGAGCACCGCGTCGGCAGTGTGCGCCGAGGCGGTCGGGACGACGACTTGGATCGCGCCCGGCGCACCCGGCCCGAAGGCCTGTTGCACGAGGTCGTAGCCGACGCGCGCACTAGCGGTGTCGGGAATGACCTTGATGCTCGGCATCCCGGTGCGCAGGCCGAGGATCGGCAGCGCCAACACGACCAGCGCGACCAACGCAGCCGCACCGTAGGCAACCGGGTGTCGCCACAGCCGTTCGGCCCATCGTGCGAATCGAGGCGAGCGGTGTTCACCCGCGTGCACCCACGGCAGAGCGCCCTTGTCGACACGTTGGCCAAGACGCGCGAGGACTGCGGGTAGCAACGTCAACGTCGCGGCCAGGACGAAGACGACCGCGAGCATGATGCCGAGCGCCATCGACCGGAACGCCGGCGAGGGCACCAGCATGACCGCGGACAGCGAGATGAGCACGGTGACCCCGGAGAACAGGACCGCCTTGCCGGCGGTGTCCATCGTCTCAGCGACCGCATGTCGGTCGTCCTCCGCGCTACCGAACCGCGCGCCACGGAACCGCACCACCAGGAACAGCGCGTAGTCGATGCCGAGCGCGAGTGCGAACATGAGCGCGAAGTTCATCGCCCAGATCGAGATCGCGCCGACGTGCGTCCCGAGATACAGCGAGCCCGCAGCAGCCATCAACCCGATGATCGTGAGCATGAGGGGCAGGCCGGCGGCGACGAGCGCTCCAAACGCGAGTACGAGGATCGCCATGGTCACGGGCCAGCTGAACAACTCCGAGCGCATCATCGCTGTGCGGTTGGCCGCGTTGAAGTCGCTCCATAGCCCGGACGAGCCCGTCAAGGCAACCGTCGTACCGGAGCCGGACAGCTTGCTGAGCGGACCCTTCAACGCGTCGGCGGCGCGGACCATCGCGTTCGTGTCGCCCGCCGCGCCGGCCTGGATCACTGCGCTATGTCCGTCGCGGCTGATCGAGATGCCCGGTTGCGGTGGCACGACGGTGCTGACCCGCCCGTCTGCCCCCAACAAGCGTTCCGCTGCGGCGACGACGCCGGCGACCTGCGGCGAGGTGACGGACTGCGCGTCGTCGTGCACGACCACTTGCAACGCCGCGCTGGACAGACCCGAGAACTGCCGGTCGATCAAGTGCCGCGCCTGCACCGATTGCGAGCCGGAGGCTTCCCAGCCGGCGCCGGCGAGCGCGTGCTCGGCAGCCGGGGCGAACGCACCGAGCCCGACCGCGATCAGGATCCACGCGACGAGGACGTGACGGAAATGAGTTGCCGTCCACAGACCAAGCCGGCCGAGCGGGCCATAGGTCGGGTCCCCTCCGGCCACCCCCGCGACGGACCGAGCGGTGGATGTAGTGCTCACCAGCGGGACCAGCCGCGCGCCATCACCGTCGTGCTCCTTCCAAGGCCACCGCTAGCTCGTCGAACTCGCGTTGCACGGCGCCACAGACCTGCTCGCACAACTCGAAGACCGTCTGGTCGACGATCCGGTAGTAGGTGAACGTGCCGTGTTTGCGGCGCCCGACCATCCCGGCCGCGAACAGGACGCCGAGGTGTTTCGACACGTTCTGCTGTGAGACCCCGATCGCGTCGGTGAGCTCCTGCACCGACGCCTCTCGCTCGCGCAACCGCTCCAGGATCCGGATCCGCATCGGCTCGCCCAAGACCCGGAACCGCGCCGCTATCCGATCGACCAGAGCCTCCGGCAGCGGGTGTGACAACGAACTACGACGGGAGCCCATGTACTGATACTGCTTCACTACCGTACAGTTGTCAAGCGGTGATCGTGTTCAGTCGACCCGGATCTCACCGTTGACGACATGGACCGAGATGTTCGGCAGGGGCGACGGCGGCGGGCCTGCGAGCACCCGCCCGGTGTGCGCGTCATAGACGCCTCCGTGGCAGGGACAAACGAACTGCTGGCTACCGGAGTCGAACTGTACGGTGCACCCCGCGTGCGTGCAGACGGCCGAGAAGGCGACGAACGTGTTTCCGCTGGCATGCACGACGTACGCCGGGGCACCCGACGCCGGGTCCGTAAACCGCCCGGCCTGACCGACAGGAACCTGAGTTGCTCGGCCGATCGCCTTCCCAGGCGGCGGCTTCGACGCTTTGCTGGTGCTAGCCGTCGGCTTCGCACTCGGGGCATGGCTTGGCGGAGTGCCCGCCGTCAGTGCGTCGTGCTGCGTGGACTTCGTGCCGCCGGCCAGCCGGCCGAGCCAGGCCGTGATCCCGCCGGTGAAAGCTGCGCCGACAGCGGCGAGCATCGCGACCCGGCCCGCGAGCAGCAACCGGCGCCGGTCAACGTCGGCCGCAACACCGGGTCGAAGCCGTTCGGCGACGGGAAAGACACCGCAGTGCTGCCGTCCGCACCTGCCGTCTGGCCGCAGACCGCACGCCTCGCCGCGACCGCAGAGCTGCCGCAGTCGCGGGACCTCCACGGACACAAGTGCCGGCAACGACTCGAGTCCGGCTGCGGTTCGTGCACGCTGATGCAGCCAGCCGTCGAGACTGAGCACGTTGGCGGCACCGAACGCCAGGATCACGGTCCAAGCGAAGAAGAAGACGATGTCCGCGCCGTAGTAGTACGGCGTCGTTCGCCAACTGACCGTGAGCAGAAAGGTCAGCGACAGTGCCATTCCGCCTACCGCGGCGAGCCGGGTCCACAGCCCGAGTAGGACGGCGACGGCCACGGCGAGCTCACCGAACGCGATGAGCAGCCCGACCAAGGTCGGTGCATGCAGCGACAGGCCGAGCAGCGGTCCGATCGGGCTCACGTGACGCAATGTGCGCATCTGTCCAACCACCGACTGTGCGTTGGCCGGGTCCAGATACGTCGGATTGGCGAGCTTTTGCAGCGACGCATAGAGAAAGGTCACACCGAGAAACGCGCGTAAAGGCAGGATCAGCCAGCCCGGCTGACGCAGCCGGTACTGGGCCCATTGCTGCCCAGCGATCCACGGCGACAGTGCGGCAGGCCGGCCGACCGGAGCGCTACGGGAACGGGTAGCTGGCGGCATGCCTTCGATGCTGCACCGCCGCGGGTTAAGGACTCGTCTAGCGCCGGGCTGGACGGCTTAGCGTTGACGCCGTGACCATCGCGACGGCTAACCGGGCTCTGGCCGGGGTGCACGTGCTCGTCGTCGAGGACGATCGCTCGATCGGCGAGCAGCTGGTCCGCGGCTTGTCACGCGCCGGCTGTCGGGTGGACCTCGTCGGGTCGGCCGCCGCCGCCCTCGCGCACTTCGAAGCCGAGCTCATCCTGCTCGACCTGGGCCTTCCCGACGGGGACGGCATCGAGCTGTGTCAGCAGCTGCGAGAGGTGACCTCCGCGCCGATCCTCGTCGTCACCGCACGCGACACCGAACACGAGCGAGTCACCGCGTTGGACGCAGGTGCGGACGACTACCTCGCGAAGCCATTCGGCTTCGCGGAGCTGCTCGCCCGGATGCGCGCTGCACTTCGACGAGTCCGCACAGAGGACACGCCTACGACCATCGGGCACGGGCCGTTGACGATCGACCTCGCCGGGCAACGCGTCACCGTCAACGGCGCGGAGGTGACGTTGACCGCAAAGGAGTTCGACATCCTTGCCTGTCTCGCAGCTGAGCCGGGACGGCTCGTGACCCGCGAGGAAGTCTTCGACCGTGCCTGGGACACCCATTGGTATGGACCGATGAAAGTCCTCGACGTACACATCGCCGCATTGCGTCGCAAGCTCGGCGACGCGTCTCTGATCGAGACCGTTTACGGTCGTGGCTTCCGGCTGCGCCAACCATGACCAGACGCATCCTCGCCGGGTTCCTCGCGGTCCTGGTCGCACTGCTCGTGCTTGTCGTCGTTCCACTCGGGATCAAGATCTCCTCCCAGCAGCGCGACGACTTCCGGTCCAACACGTTGGCCGCAGCTCGCGGAATTGCCACCAGCGAGGAGGAACGCCTGGGTGACCGGACCGACCCCGCCGATGCCCAGGCGCGGACGACGTCGCCGTCGGTGGCTGCGGGCGACGGCGTGATCGTGCTGAGCCGGGACGGCGGCGTGCTCGCGCGCGCCGGACGCGCGGTGCCGGACTCGGTCGTGACGGCGGTCCGCGCGGGCGTCACGCCGCACGTGCCGGATGGCGTGGCTGTCAGCGCGCGGATCGGCCCCGCGCAACGCCCGCTCGGCGCGGTGGCCTTGGTGCGGGACAGCGAGCCAATCGACCACAGGGTCCATGCGCTGTGGCTCGCATTGGCGGCTGCGGCAGCCGTCACCATCGCATTCGGGGCCGTGACCGCGGCTGGCTTGGCACGGTGGATAGGCCAGCCACTCCGCGGATTGGAGTCCGCCGCCGCTCGCATGGGACACGGGGATGTCACCGTGCGCACCGAGGTGCGTGGCGGCCCGCCGGAGGTGCGCTCGGTGGCAGCGGCATTCAACGAGATGGCCGACCGGATCAGTGCGCTGCTGCACAGCCAGCGCACCATGACCGCGGATGTGTCCCATCAGCTGCGCACTCCGCTGGCCGCGCTGCAGCTCCGACTTGAGCTGCTCGCCGACGACTCACCCGACGAGGCCCGAGCCGAACTCGTTGACGCGTTACGGGAGATCGCTCGCCTCAACCGGTTGCTCGACGGATTGCTCGCGATCGCGCGCGCCGACGAGACTCCCAGTGAGAGAGCCCTCGTCGACATCGCGGCCGTCGTCTCGGAGCGGGTACAGATGTGGCAGCCCGTCGCCCAGGACGCAGGGGTTGCACTGGCGACCTCACTCGAGCCGACAACGGCGCGGCTGACGCCCGGGCATCTCGAGCAGGTCCTCGACAATCTTCTCGCCAACGCGGTGGATGCACTTTCCCCCGGAGGCCGCGTGTCTCTGTCGGTGCGCACGCGGTCCGGGCAAGGGGAGGTCGTGGTGGCCGATGACGGGCCTGGCATGACGCCAGCCCGCCGGATGGCCGCGCTGACGAGATTCGAGGGTGACCGGACGGCGCGAAAGGCCGGCCTCGGGTTGGCAATCGTTGCCCGCCTCGTGGAGGCCGACCATGGAAAGGTCAACCTCGAAGAGACCGCCGGCGGCGGGCTCACGGCTGTGATTCATCTGCCAGCCGCAGCCGAACACGGCGCTACATCGGCGGCGTACCTACGGCGATGATCGCGATCCAGAGCCCGGACGCACCAACGTCAACCAGCATGGACGTCAGTGACGACGCCATCGCGCGATTGCTTTCCAGGATGACGTGACTTTCGCCTCTGGATGGGTCCCGCGGCGCCGGCAAGGCTCGGGGTAACTCGCGGACCACGTCGTCCGCCGGATGGACGTCGGCGCCGCGGTTGGTGGACCCGACCCAAGGAGGCGGCGTCAATGACGACCCTGCTGACAGCCCCGACGAAACAGCCCCTCGCTCAACCCGAGCGCGGCAAGCTGCTCGGCCTACCGTCCTCGACCGCACTCGTTCTCGGCAGCATCGTCGGGACGGGCGTGTTCACGATGCCGGCGGTCATGGCCGGCGCCGGGACCATCTCGATCCTGACCCTCGTCGCGATCACGATCTGCGCCGTCGCGCTGGGCGCGATGTTCGGGCAGCTGGCGAAGCGCATCCCGAACAGTGAGGGCGGCGTCTACGCCTACGCGCGACACGAGTTCGGCGACTTCGCCGGCTACCTCACCGCGTCGTGCTACTGGGTCACCGCCTGGGCCGGCAACGCGGCCATCGTGTCCTCGTGGGTGATGTACGTCGAGTCGCTTTTCGGCATCGACAACCCGTCCGCGTGGACGAACTTCGGAATCGCGATGACCGGCCTGTGGATCCCCGCGTTCATCAACCTGCGCGGGATCCGGAACATGGCGTGGTTCCAGAACCTCACGGTGATTCTCAAGTTCCTGCCGTTGGCTTTCGTGGGCATCGTCGGATGGTTCTTCGTCGACTCCGCCAACTTCGGCGGGTTCAACGCCACCGGCGGGAGCCTGATGAGCGCGATCTCCGCAGCCGCCGGTGTCGCGCTGTTCGCCTTCATCGGTGTCGAGTGCGCGGGAATCGCGGCCGGCCGTGTTCGCGATCCACGGCGTAACGTCGGCAAGGCCTCCGTCTACGGCACGCTCGCCGCGGGTCTGCTCTATGTGCTGGTGACCGCCGCGGTCATGGGCCTTGTGGCCCATGGCAAGCTGATCAACGACGGCGCCCCGTTCGTCGCAGCCTTCGCGACGATGTTCGGCGGCTCGACAGTACTTGCGAAGTTCGTCGCCGCGGTGGCAGTCGTATCAGGCATCGGCGCCCTCAACGGCTGGACGCTCATCACCGCGGAACTGCCGCGCGCCGCCGCCAACGACGGCCTGTTCGTGAAGCAGTTCGGCAGCCAGAGCCGCCGGGGAGTGCCGGCGTTCGGCATCGTCACATCCGCGATCGTTGCATCGCTGCTGATGGCCTACAGCTACGGCGGCGGCGACACCGGGTTGAAGGTCTTCAACTACCTCGTCTATCTGTCCGTGGTGACCGTCGCCATTCCCTACTTCTTCTCCGCGCTCGCCCAGCTCAGCTATCTGGTGTCGAGGCGGCGCAGGGTGCACGGTGCGGCACTCACGCGGGACCTTGGCATCGCGTCACTGTCAATCCTGTTCTCGCTGTGGGTCACGGCCTCGTCCGGTTACCAGGCGGTCTACCAGGCGGTCATCGTCCTGCTGATCGGCATGCCGTTCTACGCCTTCCTAAAGGCGAAGAAGGAGCGCGAGGGGCAGGTCGCGGAACCGATTGAGTACGTCGAGCCGCCGATCACAGCCGAGACTGTGACCGTGTGCTGACATGAATCGAGAGGTGTGCGTCATGACCAGTGATACCGCGCTCGTGCGGTCGCCCGGCCCACGGCTGGAGGAAGGGCTCGTGACGCACATCGCCCGACGCCCGATCGATCTCGGGCTCGCCCACGAGCAATGGGCTGGTTACGTGCAGGCGCTTCGCGACACCGGCTGGCGGACGATCGAGGTGCCGTCGGCTGCCGACTGTCCGGACAGTGTGTTCGTCGAGGATGCGGTCGTGATGGTGCGGTCGGTCGCGGTGGTCTCGCGGCCCGGCGCGGAGTCCCGCCGCCCCGAGACCCACGACGTCGAGAAGGTCGTGGCCTCACTCGGTCTTCCCGTCGCACACGTCACCGCGCCCGGCACCCTCGACGGCGGCGACGTACTGAAGGTCGACAACGTCATCTACGTCGGCGTCGGCGGCCGCACCAACTCTGACGGAGTCGTGCAGCTAAGGGCGATCGCCGAACCGCTGGGCATGACCGTGGTCGCCGTGCCGGTCCGCAGCGTGCTCCACCTGAAGTCGGCAGTCACCGCGCTGCCAGACGGCACCGTCATCGGCTACCCCCCGCTCGTCGACGAACCGGCGTTGTTCCCACGGTTCCTCGGCGTGCCCGAGGAGTCCGGCGCCCACGTCGTCGTCCTCGGCGGCAACCAACTGCTCCTGGCCGCGGACTGCCCGCTCTCAGCCCAGCTGTTCCGCGAGCTGGGATACGAGCCGGTAGCTGTCGACATCAGCGAGTTCCAGAAGCTTGAAGGGTGCGTCACCTGCCTGTCGGTCCGGTTGCGCGGCACCCCGCATTAGCACCGCGGCTCGCCCGACGTTAGACGTCGTCGAGCGCATCCTCTAGTGAACCCGTCACTCGCCACACCCTGAGCAAGCCTGTTATCTGCAACACCTTGCGGACCTTCGCCGTGGGCACGACCGCGGTAAACCACCCACCGTTCGCGGTCACACGCTGGTGCGCCGCCACGATGACGCCAATGCCAGTGCTGTCAATGAATTCCACACCGCCGAGATCCACGATCAGGTGCGCAGACGGCTCCGCGGCGAGCACCCCGATGAACACATCCCGCAGGTGCGGCGCGCTAGCCATGTCCACTTCGCCGTGCACGTGGACGACAGTGGCGTTCGCGAGCTTCTCGACGGTGCAGTCAAAGGTGTCCAACCGTCAGCCCGAGGTTTCCTCGAGAAGGTTGGCCTCGAGACTGTCGAGCAGCTGTCGACCACTTCGCAGCTCGGTTGCGAGCAGTTGCTTGGCTGTCACCAACAACTGGGACATCCGGGGGTCCGTGACCCGGTAGATGACCATCGACCCTTCCCTCCGGGTCATCACGATGTGGGCATTTCGAAGCACGGCGAGCTGCTGCGACAGCGGCGGCAGATCGAGGTTGAGCAGGTCCGCGAGCGCGCCGACCGATTGCTCGCCCTCCACGAGGACTTCCAACACCCGGATGCGCGTGGGGTGCGCCAGTGCGCGAAACAGCTCGGACTTGGCGACCGCGATCTCCGGCGTCGAAAGAGCCACGGTTCCGCACGTTAGCTGATTGGCCATTCGTGCAAGTATCAGACCCAACGTCACAAAGCCGGCGGGCTACGGCGACATAGCCAAAAAGGATGATCTGTCCGCTTTCACCCATCATCGACGTTTTTCATATTTACGGTTGAACCCGATGTCCTCGCCTGTCGACCCAGACGCATGGCGGCGCGTCGCGGACTGCGCCAGCGACCCACTGTGGTTGCTGGACCGGCAGCTGCGCGTGCTGGTGCTCAACGCGGCTGCGGAGCGGGCGGCTGGTCTGACGGCTGCGGAGGTGACCGGCCGAGACATCCGCGACGCGTGCCCAGACCTTTCCGGGTCGGAGCGCGAGCAGGCCGTCCTCCGAGTGCTGGCGAGCTCCGTGGGAGAGGTGCTGCGGCTGCGACAGCCCGGACATGAGGCGTGGCTCGACATCGACATCCAGCCCGATCCGCTCGGCGTGGTCATCGCGGTGCGAGACACAGGACGGGTGGCGGCGCTCGAGCACGCGATGCGGCTCGAGTCCGCAGTGCTGGACGCTGTGAGTGAAGGCATCTACGGCATCGACGCCCACAACAAGATCACGTTCATGAACGCCTCCGCCGAACGCGCGCTGGGCTACACCGCCGCTGCGCTGGCGGGTGTCGATGCGCATGAGGCGTTCCACCACACCCGCGCTGACGGCGCTCCGTACCCGGTCGAGGACTGCCCGCTGCTGGCGACTCTCCGCGACGGCCAGCCACGCGTCTGCACCGACCTGTTGTGGCGCGCGGACCGCACCGCAATGTCAGTCGAGTACCGCACCGCGCCAATCGTCGAGGACGGCTCCATCACCGGTGCCGTCGTGAGCTTCTTGGATCTCAGCGACCGGTTGGCCGCGGATGAGGCACGGCTTGCCGCCGAGACCGCGACAGGTGCGTTGCACGAGTTGCAGCAGGTGCTACAGCCCCCGCCGCCGCAGACGACCGATCCCTGCCTTGGTATCCACTACCTGCCGGCGGACGCGGCTGCCGCAGGCGGTGACCTCTACGACTGGCAAGAGCTTCCGAACGATGGCATGCACCTCGTCGTCGTGGACGTCGTCGGTAAAGGTCTCGTCGCCGCCCGCGACGCGCTGGCTGTCACGCACGCGCTGCGGTTGCTGACCCTCGCCGACACGCCATTGGACCAGGTGGTCAAGCAGGCGTCGTGGTTGCTCGCCGACGCATATCCCGACCTCGCCGCGACCGCGATCGTCGCGCGCTACGACCGAGCGAGGCATCGGCTGCGGTTCGTCAGCGCCGGCCACCCGCCGCCACTGTTCATCTCCGAGCACGGCACCACGCGATACCTCGAAGCATCAGGTCGCCCCCTCGGCTGGCCGGACGCCGGGACCGATGACGTGATCGACGTGGAGGTCCCGCCGGGTGCCCGCGTTGTGTTCTACACCGACGGTCTGATCGAGGCCCGGCGCGACATCGTCGAGGGAATGCAGGCGCTCGCCGACCTCGCCCTGCAGGTGCGAGACCTCGAGGCCGACGCGGCCGCTCGCCACCTGGTGGTGGAAACGCTGACTGCGGCGGTACGCCGCGACGACTGCCTCGCACTCGTGCTCGACCGGCCTACCGGTACGTAGTCCGCCCCGGCCAGGCATACCGGGAAGGGTGTCGTCACGGGATGGCCAGCTCGAACCAGACAGCCTTGCCGGTGTCCGTCGCCTCGACTCCCCACGAATCAGCGAGCATGGCAACGATCGCCAGCCCCCGACCGCCCTCCGCGGTCGCGTCGACCGTCGGAGAGGCGCCCACGTTCGGAAGCGCCGGGTTGTCATCGCGCACCGACACCCGCAGCCGATCGTTGGGACGGTGCGCGCTTAGCGTGGCCGAGCTCCGGCCGTGCAGGACGGCGTTGGTGACCAGTTCGCTCGTCAGCAGACTCGCCGTGTGACACAGCTCCTCCGGCAGGCCGGCCGCAGCGCAGAACTCGCCGATGAACCGGCGGGCCCAACCGGGAGCCTGGGGTTCAGGCGTCAGCTCGATCGTGGCGACGACGTCGACCGGCGGCCGTTCCGGCGGCACCGCGCCTCCCTCCGACAAGCTGACGTGATCCGAGTACCCGGCTGTAGTGCACCTAACCAGGGAGGCACTTTCCCTTACCCGCCCCCCTCGCGGCGACGACCGGACGGTCGACGGCGCGTGCGCTAACGACGGCTCGGGCAGTCAATCTGCATGACTCGGGTGTCGTCGCTGGTGCCGCCGGCGCCGCATGAGCTCGTCGCTCGGGTGCAGCGAGCGATCGGTGGTAGAGCTCGGGTCCAGGTGGTCGCGACGCTTGCGGCTGTCCTTGCGTTGTCGGCGGCGGATACCTCGGCGGTCGGGGCAGCCGGACCACAGCTGCAGCGCGGGCTGCACATCGGTAAAGCTGGAATCGGCATGCTGCTGGCAGTGACCTCGCTGGTCGGCGCCGCGGCGACGATCCCGGCAGGCATGCTCGTCGACCGTCTACCGCGGGTGTCCTTGTTGCGCTACGCGGTCGTCTTGTGGGGTGTGGCGAGCGCGCTGTCCGGATTCGCGACCTCCTTCCTCTTCCTGCTCTTCACGCGCGTCGCCCTTGGCGCGGTGGTCGCGGTCGCCGGCCCGGCTGTCGCCTCCTTGCTGGGCGACTTCTTCCCCAGCAGCGAGAGAAGCCGCATTTACAGCTACGTCATCGCGGGCGAACTGGTCGGGACGGGCTTCGGCTTCATCGTCTGCGGCAACCTCGCCGCAGTGTCCTGGCGGGCCGCCTTCCTCGCGCTCGTACCGCTCGTAACAGTTCTGGTCTGGGCGCTGACCAGACTGCCTGAGCCGGCACGCGGCGGCGGCGACCGTCTGCGCCGCGGCACTCGGGCGATCCACGACAGCGGTCCCCCGGCTGATGGGCCCTTACGCAAGCCCCCGCAGGCGTTGTCCCTGCCTCAAGCCGTCAAGTACGTCCTGCGCGTGCGGTCGAACGTCGTCCTGATCGTCGCCAGCGCGCTCGGCTACTTCTTCCTCGCCGGCGTTCGCGGCTTCGGCGTGGAATTCGTTCGCCACCACTACTCGCTGTCGCAGTCGGCCGCCACCTCATTGTTGCCGCTGATCGGGATAGGAATGCTCGTCGGCGCCATTCTCGGCGGCTGGCTCGCGGACCGAGCCCTCTCCAACGGCCACCGAACCGCACGGGTCACGGTTGCCGCCGTCGCAGTTCTCATCGCCGTGCTGCTGTTCGTACCCGCCATTGCCACCGCGAGCATCGGAGTCGCGATCCCGCTGCTGATGCTTTGTGGCGTCGGACTGGGCGGCAGCAACCCACCCTTGGATGCCGCCCGCCTCGACGTGATGCCGCCCGAACTGTGGGGCCGCGCGGAGGCGGTGCGAACACTGCTGCGAAGCGGCGCGCAGGCCGCGGCGCCGCTGCTGTTCGGCCTGACTGCCTCCCACCTGGGCGGGTCCAGTGGGCTACGCGACACCTTCCTGCTCTCCCTCATTCCCCTTGGGCTGGGAGCGATCCTGTTGCTCACGGTTGGCCGCCGTACCTATCCGGCAGACGCAGAGGGTTACCGCCCGCCCTGACGAGGTATCTCGTCTTACGAGAGATTAGGCGGAGGGAGCCGCATGGCAGAGTCGAACGTCCTCGAATTCCCACATCACCCGCGCGTGCTGATCGTCGGCTCAACCATGGGCGCAGGTCACATGACGGCGGCGCAAGTTTTCGGCGAGCATCTGCAGCGTCGCGGAGCACATGTGCGGGTGGTGGACTATCTGGCTCTTCCACGTGGCCCGTTCGGCCGGCTTTCCCGGGGCGTGTATCGGTTTGTGCTGGCACGCATCCCCTGGTTGTACGACTGGTTCATGCGCAGTTGGATGCGTCACCCGTGGGCCTTCGAACGGGTCGCGGCCGCTGGCGGAGGTGGATATGCGCGGGGCTTGAGGCGGGAGATGCACGCGTTCGGCCCCGACGTCGTGATCTCCACCTACAACCTCGCCGGCCAGCTGCTCGGGCGACTGCGGCAGCGCGGGCAGCTGGACGTACCCGTCGCGGTATATGTGACGGATGCCGGCGCACATCCGTACTGGGTAGCGAAGGGTGCAGACTTGCACTTGGCACCGTTGGAGGCGACAGCGGAAGCGCTACGACAGATGGGTGCACCGAGAGTTGACGTCGTTGACCCGCTGGTCGCGGCTCCCACCCCGTTGAACCAGGAGCAGGCACGTCAAGACTTAGGTCTTCCCGTTGATGAGTTCATCGTCATCGTTCACGGCGGCAGTTGGGGTGTCGGCGCTGTCGCCGACGCGGCGCGTGTGGTCACGTCCACCGGCGCCCGCACCTACGTCCTGTGCGGAAACTCGTCGCGGCTTGCCGCATCGGTCACACAGCTACCTGGCTGCCATGCCGTCGGTTGGACGGATCAGATGAACGAGTGGTTGAAAGCCGCAGATGTCGTCATCGACAGTGCCGGCGGCACGACTTGCTGGGAGGCAATCGTCGCCGGGACACCGATAATCCTGCACCAGCCTCTCGCCGGCCACGGACGCCTGAACGCGGCCACTTTGCAAGCCACCGGACTTGCCGCGGTGTCCTATGGCGAAGAGGATCTCGCGCTGGCGGTCCACCGGATTGGCAGCTCGCGCTCTCGCCAGGTGGTGCATGGCGTGGACGCAGCAGACGCTGTGCTCGCGGCAGCGTGAGACCGGCGTTCGCTCGCCGGCCCCCTCACTCCGACGCCAGTGCTTCCACCATGGGGGCAAGGCGCTGAATCTCGTTCAGGTGCTGTTCGGAAAGACGGTGCAGCAGACGGTTTCCCGCCCCGGTGGCGGTGACGCGCATCTGCCGGCGGTCGCCTGCGTCCTGTGTCCGCGCGACCAGTCCGGCGGCTTCGGCGCGGTGGATGAGCTCACCCGTCGAATGGTGGCGCAGCATCAGGTCTTCGGCGATCTCCCCGATCGTTGGCGCACCCCCGCGGCCGCGGATCGCGAGCAGAAGCTGGTGCTGCATCGTCGTCAACCCGACGCTCTTGGCCGCCTGCTCACTCCATCGCAAGAACCCGCGGAGTGCCTTTCGGAACTCTGCTAACCGGGCGTAATCCGGCTCTTCAGTCACGCTGCCAGTATCCCCACGCAACGGTTGAGAGCACGCCCACCGGGAACGGAAGTCGTGTTACGAGATATCTCTACGTTCCTTGTACTCATGCGGGAGGACCGCGGATGAAGACGGCAGACTGGATCCTGGGGCGACTGCGCGACTGGGGCATCCATCGTGTGTATGGCTATCCGGGTGACGGGATCAACGCCTTCCTCGGCGCGTTCCATCGCGCCTATCCCGATCCGTTCTTCACCCAGACGCGGCACGAGGAGATGGCCGCGTTCATGGCCTGTGCACACGCGAAGTTCACCGGTGAGATCGGCTGCTGCATCGCTACGAGTGGCCCCGGCGCCGTACACCTGATCAACGGTCTGTACGACGCGAAGCTCGACCACCAACCGGTGCTGGCAATCGTCGGACAGCAGAAGCGATCGAGTCTCGGCGCGCACTATCAGCAGGAGATCGATCTCAGCGTGCTGTTCAAGGACGTCGGCGGTTACACGGCTACCGTCATGGAGCCGGCCGCGGCGCGCAGCATCATCGACCGGGCGATCAAAAGTGCATACGAAGAGCGGCGCCCGGCAATCGTGATCATCCCCGAAGACGTCGGCGAGGCGAAGTACTCCGACCCTCCTCGCGAGCACGGCGCGGTGTTCACCTCGGTCGGATGGAACCGGCCACACATGATTCCGGACGACAAGCTGCTGCGGCAGGCCGCGGATGTGCTGAACGCCGGCGAGAAGGTGGCGATCCTCATCGGCCAGGGCGCGCGGGAGGCCGCTGCGCAGGTGATCGAGACCGCCGAGCTCCTCGGCTGCGGCGTTGCCAAGGCGCTGCTCGGCAAGGACGTTCTGCCCGACACCTTGCCGTTCGTTACCGGTGGGATCGGGCTGCTCGGAACGGAGCCGAGCAACAAGATGGTGATGGGCTGCGACACGTTGCTGATGGTCGGCACCTCGTTCCCGTATGCCGAATGGCTGCCGAAGCCGGGGCAGGCCAAGTGCGTCGAGATCGACATCGACGGGTCGCTCATCGGCGTCCGGTATCCCAACGACGTCTCTCTCGTCGGGGACGCCAAGGACACGTTGACCGCGCTGCTGCCGATGCTGCACCGCAAGACCGATCGCTCCTGGCGCGACGACATCGAGGAAGAGATACGCATCTGGTGGCGCATCCTCGAGGAGCGCGCGCAGCAGGACGGCGATCCGATCAACCCGGAACGCGTGTTCTGGGAGCTGAACAAGCGACTGCCGGACAACGTCATCATGACCAGCGACTCCGGGTCGAGCACGAACTGGTACGCCCGTCAGTGCTTCATCCGCGAGGGAATGCGTGGGTCACTGTCCGGCACGCTTGCGACGATGGTGCCCGGAGTGCCCTACGCGATCTCGGCGAAGTTTGCTCACCCGGACCGGCCCGTCATCGGCTTCACCGGTGACGGCGCTTTCCAGATGCTCGGGATGAACGAGCTGCTGACGGTGAAGCACTACCTGCCACAGCTGATGGCGCAGAACAAGACGCTGATCTTCTCGGTGCTCGTCAACAACGACCTCAACCAGGTGTCGATGGAGCAGCGGGTGCTTTCCGGTGACCCGAAGAACCCGGAGACCCAGACTCTGCCCTACATGCCGGCAGCGCAGTTCGCGGAGAGCCTCGGCTTCACCGGCATCAAGGTGACGTCGCCCGACGACGTCGGTCCGGCGTGGGACCGGGCGCTGGCGGCGGACGGTCCGGTCCTGTTGGAGTTCCACACCGATCCGGACATTGCCTGCCTGCCGCCACACGTCAAGCCTGCGATGGTCAAGAAGCTCACCAAAGCGTTCGTCCACGGGGACGAGGACCGCGTCGGAATCACCGAGAAGGGGTTCAAGGGCAAGCTCACCGAGTTCACCGAGCACGCGAAGGAGAAGCTGCCGGGAACGGAGGAGTAGGTGGGAGCGCCTTCGGCAGAACATGCGCCGGCGGCGGCCACCACAGCCGGACGGGTCGTCCTTGTGCCGTCGGATGAGTCCAGCCCTCACCGGCACCACCTTTCCGGTGTGATCGCGCGGGCGTTCCGCGAGTTCGCCGCCGCGCCACTGCTCGTGATGCTCGGGTTCGCTGTCCTCGCTGCGATCTCGATCGCCGGCGACCAGGCCCACCTCTCCGGGCTCGACGCCCTGCGGCGCGCGCTGAGCCATGTCATCGGTAAGCACGCGTCGACGACAACGCTGCAGGCGATCGCGACCGGGCTGATCACCGTGACGTCGATCACGTTCTCTGTGCTCCTGCTTGCGGTTCAGCAGACCGCCTCCAGCCTGTCGCCAGTCGTGTTCGACCAGTTCGTCCGACGACGGACCAACCAGGTCTTCCTCGGCTTCTTCGTCGGCCTCGCTCTCTACGCCTACGTCGTGATGGCCGTCGTGCAGGACAACACGCCGCCGACCATCGGCGCCTTCCTGGCGACCGTCCTGACAGTCGTGTCGATGTTGCTGCTGCTCGCGCTGGTCTACACCAGCATCGACCAGATGCGTCCGACGAATGTCGTCAGGCACATCCACGACAGCGTCCTCGACGCCCGCCGACGCGAAGGTCGCACCGTGCACCGCACCCGGCGCTCAGCCCAGTCGGACGCGCCCGTGCGCCTGACATTGCGATCATCAACCACCGGCTACGTCACCGGCATCGACGTGGAGGTGCTCGCCGACGCCGTCGCCGAAGGCCGCGGCGGCGAGGTGCGGCTCGCGGTGACCATCGGACAGTACGTCAGCTACGGCGACGATCTCGCGACCGTCGCGGCCGACGACGACGTCGTGGACAAGAAGATGGAGCAAGCCGTCCTCACCGCGATCGTCATCAGCCGCCAGCGCAACCTCGACCACGACGCGACCACCGGCATCGACGAGCTGGCGAACATCGCTTGGACGTCCGGGTCGTCGTCGAAGCACAACCCCGAAGTGTCCCGCGAAGCGATGTATGCCCTGCGCGACCTCGCTGCCCGGTTCCTCGACAACGACCCGGCCGGCGAAGCCGGCGAGCGCGACGTCATCCTCCCCGTCGTCTACCGCGACAACGATCTGGACCGCGTGTTCGAAGCGATGTTCTCCCTCGTCGTGGTCGCCCACGAGTCACACCAGCACATGGAATCAGCGCGTGTCCTCGACAGCTACCGCCGCCTCGTCGAGCGCGCCACCGGACACCGACGCGACCAGCTCATGGATGACCTCGACCAGCTATGGCCGCTCATCGACGAGCTGCCGAGCTCACCGATGCTCACAGATGCGGTTCGAGATCTCCCCCGTCGCCGCTCGTGACCAGCATCGCGCAAGACCGACCGCTTACGACGGCACCGACGAGGAAAGCTTCGACATTGCTGGTGCCGGGCTCCTCTGCTGCCGCTCGAACGCTCGACCTCGTCACCACGGCGCTCTGGGCGGTGTTCGCCGTCGAGTTCGTAGCGAAGCTGCTCGTCGCACCTCACGCGCGGCGTTCCTGCGCCGGCATGTGTTGCAGCTGCTGATACTGCGGTGCCGATGGTGAGGGCGCTGTCAGTAGTGCGGCTGGCCCGTCTGGGTCGGTTGCTGCCGGTGACGCGGGTTGCGTCGGCGACGGCGGCCAGCGGGGAGAGTTCCACACACTCGCGGGCGCGCTGTTGTGGTCGGCCGGCACCGTGATCGGCATGTCACCGACATTCACCCCCCAATCACGACTGGCCCAGCTGGTCATGTCCAGAGCCGCCAGCGAAGACACCGCGGCTAGCAGCGGCCGCTCGGGTTAGGCAGGCTCCAGTCCGGGGATGCGTCTCGTAGTGCGAGATTTTCAGGAGGGCAGCTCAATTGGAACACCAACAGAACCGACGCGGCGTGGCTGTGGTCACCGGCGGCAGCGGTGGAGTCGGTCGGGCCGCAGTGCGCGAGCTCGCCAACCAGGGTTGGGACGTGGCCGTGCTCGCGCGTGGCCGCGCAGGTGTGGAGGCCGCCGCAAAAGAGGTGGAGAACGCTGGTCGGCGCGGGCTCGCCGTGCAAGTCGATGTTGCGGACCTCGAGGCACTCGAAAAGGCCGCGCAACGAGTCGAAGTGGAGCTTGGACCGATCGACGCGTGGGTGAACGTCGCGTTCGTCGGTGCCCTCAAGTTCTTCTGGGACACCGAGCCCGAGACCTACCGGCAGATCACCGAGGCGACCTACTTCGGACAGGTCAACGGCATGCGAGTTGCGCTGTCGCGGATGCGCCCGCGCGACTCGGGCGTGATCGTCAACGTCGGCTCCGCGCTCGCGTTCCGAGGCATCCCGTTGCAGTCGGCCTACTGCGGCGCAAAGCACGCGGTGAAGGGCGCAACTGAGTCCGTCATCACCGAGCTGAAGCACGAAGGCAGCCGGGTCAAGGTTTGCATGGTGCAGCTACCCGGGCTCAACACGACACAGTTCAACTGGAACGACAACGGCTTCGAGGCGCACCCGCAACCGGTGGCGCCGGTCTTCCAGCCGGAAACCGCTGCCCGCGCGATCGCCTACCTCGTCGTACATCCGCGGCGAAACATGTGGGTCGGCATCTCGACCGCCTACACGGTCCTCGGCAACCGGGTAGCACCGTGGTTCCTGGACTGGTACCTCGGCAAGACCGGTGTGTCCGGCCAGCTGTCCAAGAACGACGGGCCGCGCTATGGCTCCAACGTCCACCAACCCCGCGACGACGACGAGGACCGCGGGGCGCACGGCATGTTCGACGCCAAGGCGCATCCACATGATCCGTGGTCGGCCGCGTCGATGCACCGCCGGCAGCTCGCGATGGGACTCGTCGGGGCCGTTGCGGCGGCCGGCGCGCTCTGGCGGTCGCGCCGGTGAGTCAGCACGTTCACGCGCAAGGGCATTTGAAGGGCCACCCGGACGACGCTCCGGCACCGCAACCCAAAGCATCCGGCTGGCACCTCACCGACTGGGCCTGCGAGCTCGCCGGCACCGCTTTCCAGCTGTTCGTCGGCTTCGGCGTCGTCGCGTTGCTCGAGGCGCCACAGTCACCGGCGACCAGCGCCCTGCCGGGATGGTCGCGGCTGGTGCTCATCGGCGTCGCTTTCGGAGTGCTCGCCGCCGCCGTGGCGCTGTCCCCGATCGGAAGGCGCAGCGGCGCCCACCTCAACCCCGCCGTGACACTCGGGTTCTTCTTGCGCAAGCACACCCCGGTGCGCGACCTGTGCGGTTACGCCGCCGCACAGACGGTAGGCGCACTCGCCGCGGCTTTCGCGTTCCGCGCGGCCTGGCAGGGGTGGGCCGGCGCAGTGCACGGTGCGCGCACCGCACCGGCGACCGGCTTGCCGTCCTGGGGGGTGGTCGGCATCGAAGCTGCCCTCACCTTCGGGCTGCTCACCGTCGTGTTCACGATGGTGTCCTCACCCCGCACCGCCCGATGGACCCCCGCGGTTGTCACCGGTGCCCTCGCCGGTCTGATCTGGGCCGGCGCCGCACACACGGGGGCCAGCATGAACCCCGCACGCACCCTCGGCCCCGACATCGTCACCGGTGGTTATCCGGTGCTGTGGGCGTACTTCGCCGGACCAGTCGCCGGCGCGCTGCTCGCTGCCGTGTGCTTCCCACTCCTCGGCCGGGAACGTCAGACGCTGACCGCGAAGCTCTTCCACGATCCGAGTTACCCGTCGGTGCACGCCACCACGTTGCCAGCGAAACCGCATCGCGACACCAACCAGACCTCTGGCCGCGGGGAGGCCCGCGCCGGAGCAGCAGCCGACGACACCTCTTACCCCGGCGACGGCGTAACCGTCGGCCGCAGTGCCGAGGTCGCAAGCTGACGTGGACATCACCCGCGCCTATCCCCCGCAAGTGCTCCGCGAGTATGCGCTGCTCGCCGACGGCGAGCGCGGCGCGCTCGTCGGACCGCGCGGCGACATCGCCTGGCTGTGCTCCCCGCGATGGGACAGCGAGGCCGTCTTCAGCGAGCTGATCGGCGGCGCCGGTGTCTATGCCGTCTCCCCCGACGTCGACCGTTTCGTCTGGGGCGGCTACTACGAGCCACGCTCACTCATCTGGCGCAGCCGGTGGGTCACCACCGACGGCATCGTCGAGTCCCGCGACGCGCTCGCCTTTCCCGGCGACGAACGTCGCCTCGTGCTGATGCGCCGAGTAAAGGCCATCGACTGCGCCTGCCCGATCAAAGTCGTGCTCGCCCCTACCGACGGCTTCGGCACCAAGCCCCTTCGCGACGTCCGGTCATCCCACGGCATCTGGACGGCGCGCACCGGGCGGCTGCACCTGCGCTGGACCGGCGCCGACGGCGCCCGGCGCAGCGACGGAGCGCTCACACTCGGATTCAAGCTGCGACCGGGTGAGCACCGCGACCTCGTGCTTGAGATCTCCGACCAGGCACTGCCGGACGAAGTGCTCGATCCGGCGCAGGTCTGGCAGGCGACGGAGTATGCCTGGCACGAAGCAGCCCCCGAGCTCACCGACACCATCGCGCCCCGCGATGCGACCCATGCCTACGCGGTGTTGCGCGGCCTCACCAGCCGCGGCGGTGGGATGGTGGCCGCCGCCACCATGTCGCTGCCAGAGCGTTCGGAAGCCGGCCGCAACTACGACTACCGGTACGCGTGGATCCGCGACCAGTGCTATGCCGGCCAAGCCGCCGCCGCCACGGAGCCGTTGCCGCTGCTCGACGACGCGGTGTCCTTCATCGCCGGGCGGCTGCTGGCCGACGGCCCGCAGCTCAAACCGGCGTACACCGTCGACGGCGACCGCGTCCCCGACGAACGCCCGCTCGCCCAGCTGGACGGATACCCCGGCGGCGCCGACAAGGTCGGCAACTGGGTGAACCAGCAGTTCCAGCTCGACGCCCTTGGCGAGAGCCTGCTTCTGTTCGCCGCTGCCGCCCGCCACGACCGACTCGACACCGAGCACTGGAAAGCCGTCGAAAGCGCGGTCCACGCGATCGAACAACGCTGGACCGAACCCGACGCGGGCATCTGGGAGATCGACAACCAGCACTGGACCCATTCGCGGCTCACCTGCGTCGCCGGGCTCCGCTCCATCTCGCCATCAGCAGCCGCCACCCAAGCCGGACGTTGGGAAGCGCTCGCCGACACCATCCTCGCCACCACCGCGCAACAAGCCGTGCATCCAAGTGGGCGATGGCAACGATCGACGGCCGACTCGAACGTCGACGCAGCCCTGCTCCTGCCAAGCATCCGCGGTGCGTTACCGGCTGACGACCCGCGCACACTTGCCACGACGCGGGCCGTGCGCGATGAACTGGCCGACGAGCACTTCGTCTACCGATTCCGCCAGCAGCCGGGACCGCTCGCGCAAGCCGAAGGCGCTTTCGTGCTGTGCGGATTCATCATGGCGCTCGCTCAACACCAGCAAGGCGATGCGGTGCAAGCGATGAGGTTCTTCGAACGCAATCGCGCCGCGTGCGGCCCACCCGGACTGTTCAGCGAAGAGTTCGACGTCAACCAACACCAACTGCGTGGCAACCTGCCGCAGGCCTTCGTACACGCACTGATGCTCGAGACCGCTGCCACGCTCCGACCCGACCAGGACTGACAACCGAGCGACCACCGACAAGGAGTCGTATGTTCGAGACCACCGAGCGGCTGATCCGCTGCTGCCCGAGTCACTCCTCCTACGACGAGCTCACCGAACATCTGCTGACCGAGTTCCCGGATGTCGATCCCACCGCTGTGATGCGTGAGGTCGGCCGCGCGGCCGCAGCCGCTCGGTTCACCGGCGTGACCCAGACCGACGACTGGCTGCTGATGTGCGAGCTCGTCGCCCGACACCAGCTGCAGCTTCGGACGGGGACCAGCACCGACGACGCGAGGCTCGACCCGCAGTCGCATCCAGCGCGCCGGACAGGGTGACGCCGAGATCCGGGAA
The DNA here is from genome assembly GCA_025929315.1 of Frankiaceae bacterium. Lineage (GTDB taxonomy): Bacteria > Actinomycetota > Actinomycetes > JAFAQI01 > JAFAQI01 > DATBDO01. The sequence goes on along the minus strand of JAICMI010000009.1, from coordinate 8,223 downwards.
AAGCCAACACGGGGCGAAGGCCTGATCTGGGTTAGTGCCCGGGCGAGCTGCGCTCGAGGAGGCGCCGGGTCGCCGCTGCGACGGCGACCAGCAGTGCGATCGGCAAGACCAGCGACATCAAGTGCCAAGACCGCTGCAGGAAGGCTCCTCCGGTTGCCCCGCCGACGTAGCCCAGCCAGATGAACGCGATGAGCAACGCGCGGCCCGGCTGTGGCCTTCCGCGCATGCCGAGCTCATCGGCGAGGTAGCTGCGCTTGCCCCGACCGGCATGTGGTTGCGTCACCGCGCCGACGATCTCGTCGGCCAGCGCTGTCAGCATGCCGGAAACGAAGGCGGTGCGGACGGGCTGCCCACTGATGCGCTGCAGCGACGCGGTCTGCAGCCCGATCGCGCAGACGGCGCAGGCAACAAGCCCGTAGAACTGGACAGCGGGCGCACTGGGTATCCGCCCCTGCACTTGCGAGAGCTGGCCAACGACGGCAAACACCGCGAGCAGTGCAGCTTCGACAAGGAGGAGCAGCGCGTCGGTGTGCGTCCGACCACCACGTGCACCCAGCTCCATGATGAGCGTCCCCGCGGCGATGCTGGCAACGAAGACGGCCACGGCGAAAACCACCACGAGCGCGTCGTGCCATCCGTGGTGGCTCAGGTAAACGCCGAGGCGGGCGCTGTTGCCGCTCATGTGGGCGGTGAACACGTTCAGGCTCAAGTACCCGACCGCATCGACGTAACCGGCGACAGCTGCCAGGGCAGGCGCCAGCCCCGCGCGCCTGTCCAGGTAAGAGCGTTCCACGTCTCTCCAGGGTTTGCCCGCTTCTCCTATGCGGTAGCGCGTATATCGTGACACGAGGTGCAGCACCAGCCGCCCGGCGTCAACGCGACGCCTCTTCGATGCGTGACTCCGTGCCGCCGGAGTACGCCGACGCGCTGCAGCGTGAGCTGGCCGAAGCGCTAGAGGGCGAGGTGCGCTTCGACGCTGGCTCGCGGGCGTTGTACGCGTATGACGCGTCGGTGTTCCGCCAGGTGCCGATCGGAGTCGTGATTCCGCGGCATGAGCAGGACGTGCTCGCCGGCCTGGAGGTGTGTCGCAGGCATGGCGCGCCGGTGCTCGGCCGAGGTTGTGGCACGGCGCTCGCCGGCCAGAGCGTCAACTCGGCGGTCGTCTTCGACTTCTCGAAGTACATGCACGCCCTCGTGCACCTGGATCCGCAGGCGCGGCAAGCAAGGGTGCAGCCGGGCTTGGTGTGCGACGAGCTGCGGGACGCCGCCGAGGAGTATCAGCTGACGTTCGGCCCGGACCCGGCGACGCACGACCACGCAACTCTCGGCGGGATGATCGGCAACAACGCCTGCGGGACGCACTCGGTGATGGCCGGCAAGACCGTCGACAACGTCGACGAGCTCGACGTCGTCACCTACGACGGCGTACGGATCCGCGTCGGGCGCACCAGCGACGAGCAGCTCGAGGCGATCATCGGCCAGGGTGGTCGCCGCGGCGCGATCTATGCCGGCCTGAAGCACCCGGCCACCTCAGACGACGGCACGACGCCAAGAGCGGACTGGCCCTGATCGACCTCCCCTTGGGCCGATAGAGAAGGTCGCGCGCCATGTCCGCTGCCGGGCGACCTACCTCGCGAGGTCCGCGCAGCTGAAGATCGCATCGAGCACGCGCGCCGTCTCGATCGACTCGCCGACCGGCAGCACCCATCCGGGTCGTCCGTCGATGACCGCCGAGGTCTCCTCGATCATCACTCGGTAAGCGTCCGTCGCGGGAAGTTCTATGCGCTCGGTCGTGCTGCCGTCGGACAGCAGCAGCATGGTCGGGTCGTCCCGCCACGAGGTGTAGGGCGCGTCGCGGAACTCGATCTCGCCGGCGTCTCCGGTGATGACCAGCCATTGTGTCGGCGGCTCGGCGATGCCGGCGCGGATCTCCGCTTCACCATCGGGAAAGGCGAGCACTGCCTCGGTGACGAGGTCGACCCCCGTCGGGCCGATCTGCTGACGCGCGGCGACGTCGATCACGGGCGCGCCGCCGAACGCCCATTGCGCTGCGGAGACGGCGTAACAACCGACGTCGTACAGGGCGCCGCCGCCGCGCGCCGGCTCCAGTCGATAGTTGCCTTCGAGCTCCCCGGCGAAGGTGAAGCCCGCGGCGACGTGGCGGACGGCGCCTATCGTCCCGGCGGCTAGCAGTTGTTGCGCGCGCCGCACACGCGGGTGCCACCGGTACCAGGACGCTTCGACGAGAAGCCGGCCTGCCTTCGCCGCGGCCTCAGCCATTGCGTTGGCTTCGTCGCTGTTCATCGCGAGCGGCTTCTCGCAAAGCACATGCTTGCCGGCTTCCAATGCTGAGATCGACCAGCGGGCATGCATCTCGTTGGTCAGCGAGATGTATACGGCGTCGATGTCATCGTCAGCGAGAAGAGCTGCGTAGTCGTCGTAGCAACGACCGACCGGCTCAAGCGCGACGGCGCGGGTGATGTCGCGCGCGGCGACCCCCTGGAGCACTGCACCTTCAGCCGTCGCGACCGCTGGCGCGAGTGCGCGGCTCGCGATCCAGCCGGCGCCGAGGAAACCCCAACAAACGGTCATCGACTCAGCGGGGTGACACCGGCCGGCCACCCTGGCGCGCCGACGCGGTCGCGGCCTCCATGACGGCGATGTTGCGCCGCGACCCGTGGGGAGTGACCGACATGGGCACGCCGGTGAGGACGAAGTCGGCGAGCTCACGGTGAAACGGATACGCCGGCGCCGCCGGGATCGCCAAGTCGGTCACCGAGCCGTCGGCGGAGTGCAGCGTCAGCTGCGCCGGAGAGTCTGCTGGGGCCAGCAGGTCCTCGACGAGCGCGCCGACCCCGTTGCGGGAGATCACCCGCTCGTTGCGCCAGGAGCCGACGATGGCTCCTTCGGTGCCGAGGACGTACCACTTGGGCTTCGGTGCAGCGGCCAGATCGGAGTGGACGAACTCTGCTTCCACTCCGTCGGTGAACCGGACGAGCACGCGGGTGTGGTCGGCGTTGGTGACGTCGTGCCATCTGCGTTTGTGCGTCACCGCACTGACGTGGTCGATCTGCTGCGGCAGGAGGTCGAGTGCCCAGTCGAGATAGTGCGAGCCCCAGTCGTAGATCGCGCCGCCGCTGACTTCTTCGTCAGAGTGCCAGTAGTTGCACGGGTGGCCGAACCCGCCGACGAACGACTCGTACTGGAACGTCTCGCCGATCGCGCCACTTCGGATGAGCCGCTTGAGGGTCAGGTAGTCCGCGTCCCACCGTCGGTTCTGATAGACCGCGAGCCCGCGCCCGGCGTCCGACGCGAGGCTGATCATCTGGTCCGCTTCAGCGGTCGTGAGGCAGAACGGTTTCTCGACGACCACGTGCTTGCCCGCCGCCATCGCGCGCAACGCCCAGTCGGCGTGCGTGTTCGGAGGGGTGGAGACGACCACCAGGTCGACCTCGTCGCTCGCCAGCAGGTCGTCAGCGTCGATGTATGAACGGACGCCCGGATGCGCCGCCTGCGCCGCCTCCACCCGCTCCGGGCTGCGATCACAGACAGCAGCGAGCGCCAGGCCCTCGACCGCCGTAGCCGCTTCGGCGTGCTCGAGGCCGATCGCGCCGAAGCCGAGCATGCCGATCCGCAACACGGGGCTTTCGTCGAGCCCGAGCGCGTGCCGCACCCAGCGAAGAGTCAGTCGGCGGAACTCCGGATCACGGACCGTCTCGGCGGACCAACCGGTGCTGAGGACGCCGACGTTGGTCGACGGGCGCCAGGTCATGACGGGATGCTCGGTGAGGCCTGTCATCGCCGTGATGATCACTTCGACGTCGTCAGATGCCTTGTCGACCGCGAGCCATCGGTCGCGCACGTCCAGCTCGGCCGGAGACCTGCGACAGACCGGGTTGCCGTGGACGGTGCGCAGCCGGACGTCGTGCAAGGGCGTCGGCGAGCCGGCGAGGAGACCCGCCGCGTCCAGGAGGGCCTCGGCGCCGGACCAGCAAGCAGCGGTAGGGCCCGCCAGAAGCACCGGCCGGCCGGCTTCCCCGTGTGCGAGAACTTGCTCGGTTGTCCCAGGGAGGCTCTGGTCGGCCCAGACCAGGACGGCGTCCGCCGATTCCGGCCACGGCACCACCGTGAGCCCGCAGCGACGAAGATGCTCGCCCAGTTCGTCGACGGCGGCGGCGAGGCCGGGAGCGGCAAGCGCGTTCAAGAGGGCAATCCGAGTCACTGACCCAGCCTAGAGAGTGCGTTCTTGCCATGTTGAGTGCGACGATCCGCGGCTCATGCAGCCCCCGTTTATCCAGCGGATTGATCGCGCTTGCGATACCGCCGTTGGAGAGGAGCGCCACCGAACGGCCGGAGCGGTGCTTGACAATCCGTGCCGTCGACCGCAGTGGCAGCCAAGGCGATGGACACGACTGAGCTCGGACGTCGCCGCTTGCGGGTTTGCACAGGCCCTGGAAGAGCGACTCGATAAGACACGGTCGGGCCGTCGCGGCCGGTGATCGCGACGTCGCCGAGTTTGCCGAGCAGCCGGCGCGCTCGGACGTTGCCGGTCGCCGTCATAGCGGTGAAGTGCGAGATGTTCTCGCCGGCTGCTCGCGCCGACAGCCGTTTGACGAGGAGCGATCCCGCGCCGCGGCTCTGCCAGTCATCCACGATCGCGACGGACAGGTCCGCGGTTGCGGGGTCGCCGGTGTTGCGGATGAACCGTGATTGACGGTGACGGCAAGGTCACGAGCGCGGGAACCTTCAACGCCATCCGGCTGCCCTAGCGTCGCCGCGAGCAACAGAACGCCGGCGGACTCTCCGCACTCCCTCGGTTATTGCAGTGACGGACAGAGCCAGCCCGAATGCAAGCAGCAGGCCCTTCCAGGGCTGGTTCTCAAACGCCCGACCGCCGAAGTAACCGAGCAGCGCAGCGTAAAGCGCCCAAGCGAGTGCAGCGATGGCGTCCAGCGCGGCGAAACGTCGCCACACATAGCCAGCCGTTCCCGCCGTGAGCGCGACAAGAGTGCGACCGCCGGGGATGAACCGACCGACGAGGATCAGCTCGCCGCCGCGCTCGCGGATCTGCCGCTCGGCCCACTCGACCCGCCGGGTCGCCTTCTCCCCCGAAAAGAAACGCTCGGTGATCCGAGTGCCATATCGACGACCCAGCAGATAGCCGGTGTTGTCGCCGAGAAACGCGCCCATGCAGGCGATCGCGATGACGACAGACAGCGACAGGTCGCCGCTTGAGGCGACGACACCCGCGGTGATGACGGAGGCCTCGCTCGGGACGATCGGAACTAGCGCATCCAGATACGCAAAGAGCAGCAGGATCAGGTAGGCCCAACCGGAGGCGTTGGCGACGAGATCGGTGAACTGACCGAAGCCCGTCATGACCACAGTCTGGGGTCGGACATGGCCGCTTCGCCGCAGCGCCCCTATCTGGCGTCCTGCTGACTAATGGATCCGCTTGACGACGAGCGCCACGTCGTCGCGTGCCGTCGTGCCGACCAACTCCTCAATCAGCCTGTTGGCGATCTCCTCCACCGGCTCGTCGCGCGAGGCGACTGCTGCCTTGGCGAGGCGGAGCAGACCCTCGTCGAGATTCTCGTGGCGGCGTTCGACGAGGCCGTCGGTGTAAAGGACGAGCAGGTCGTCCGGGCGCACGTTGAGTCGGGCTTCTCGTCGAATCGGTTCGTCGACGGCGAGCGGCGTGGCCAGCGCCTGCTCGAGCCAGACGACCTCGTCGCCCTGCACGAGCAACGGCGGGGGGTGGCCAGCGTTGGAGTATGTGATCACGAGCTCGGTGAGATCGACGACAGCGCACACGACAGTCGCGCACGCGGCAGCGGGCATCGTCGTCGCGAACCGGTCCAACGACGCGATCACCTCCGCGGGACCATGGCCGTCGGCGAGGAGCGCACGGCTCACATTTCGAAGCGCGCCCATCGCGGTGGCGGCTTCGAGACCATGACCGACGCAGTCGCCGACGATGAGGCCACGGCGTCCCCCGCCGAGGTCGAGCACGTCGTACCAGTCGCCCCCGACCGTGAGGTTGCTGGCTACGGGCAAATACCGCGCGGCGACGGTCGGGAGGTCTGATGCCGGCTCCAGCATCGCGTTTTGCAGCGTGTCGCTGATGAGTCGGAGAGCACCGAGCTCCTCCGCCCGGACCAGCGCCGCGGTCATGGATGCGGACATCGCCGCCCGGACGAGATCGATGAACTGCTCGTACCCCTCGTCGAACGGGCGACAGTCGTTGGTTGCGACGGTGACCACCGTCCGCAACTTCGGGTGGTCGATCGCGAATGCCACTCGAGACGCGGGTTGACCCGGTTCCCACGCCTGGTCCAGCACGATCGGACGGGGAGAGTTAGCCACCTCGCGAATGAGGGCGTCATCGGTCGCGTCGGCGCGGTGACCGGCAACACTCGCGATTCGTACGACGCTGTCAGTGAGCACCATGTGGATCGCGATTGCCGTCGCTGGCACGCAGTCCCGCAGGGCGTCGATCGTCACGTTCGTGACCGACTCGATGGACGTGGCCCCGACGAGCGCCCTGGCGAGACTGCCGACGCAGCTGAGTCGCCGCCGGTCGACGACCTCGGCCGTCGTCTCCGTGGCCACCACGAGCAATCCAGCCACGGAGTCCGAGTCGTCGTGGATCGGGCTGTATGAGTAGGTGAAGAACGTCTCTTCGTCGTAGCCGTTGCGGTTGATCAGCAGCCGATGATCGGCGTTCCACACCGCTTCGCCGGCGAAGACCTTGGCAAAGAGCGGCCCGATCTCGTCCCAGATCTCCGACCACGTCTCGCGAGCGCTGCGTCCGAGCGCGCCGGGGTGCTTATCCGTCCCGAGGATGGGGCGGAAGCCGTCGTTGTACAGCTGCGTGTATTCGTTGCCCCAGACGATCATCATCGGGAACTCCGAGCTCAGCATCACCTGGACCAGGAGACGCAGCTGCTCGGGCCAGCCGTCGACCGGTCCGACCGGCGTCGTCGCCCACGGGAAAGCGAGCAACGCGCGCGCATGTGGCCCCTGCCCGGGCCGATCGAGGGAACGGCGCGACGGCACCGACGCATCAGCCCGAGGGGCCTTCACCACGTCAGGGTAGGTGTCCAGATCGGCAGCACGCAATGCTGCGCAATCGAAAGGGTGCATTCGATGAAGCGCCGACGTAGCGCTGCTCCATGACTAGCGCCCGGTCGGTCCTGACGAGGCCAATCTTCGTTGCCGAGCGTCGGCAGCCGCGGACAGTCACAGTCGTCCGGTGCGTGACCCTGAGGATGCACCCGCCACTAGCCATCCTGAAGGCGCAAGACCGCTCATGGGTCGCGAGAGGTGATGGACATGTTGCGCGCACCAGCCGGAGGGATGCCCTCCTGGGCGTCTCGCTGTCCGGGCAGGCGCAGCGTTGTAGCCGCAATCCTTGCGGTTGTTTCCGTTATCGCTTTGAGCGGATCGGCCGGTGCAAAACCAAGCACGGCATCACCGTGGGCCTTCGGCCATGCCCAGATCGGCATCCACCTGGAGACCGATGGGGTCGACGGTGTTGTCGGTGTCAGCGGCCTGAAGGCCGCGACACCTACTCACGGGCAGCGCAGTACCACCGGGACTTCGGCCGCCCTGCTACCACCCGTACTCGTTGTTGCGCTGCTCCTCACGCTCGTCGCCTCGGCAGCGTCGACGGGCAGCCCGGCGTTGGGCCGACTGCCGTCCCGTCGTGCTCCTCCTCAGCACGCCTTCTCCCGCTAACCCCGGTGGCAAAGCGCCAGACGCGCTGCGGCCTCCACTCCGCTCACCCTGAGAAGGCGAACAGACGATGACTACTTTGGCTCTCCATGTCAGCCCAACGGCTGTGAGCAAGGACCTAGCGTTGCGCCGCACCCTGCTCAAGCAGCAGTGGAGGCAGCAACTTGCCGACCTCACCGACCTGTCCTATGAGGCGCTGGCACCGATCGATGAAGACGCTGACGACGGATCAGAGGCGAACGGACGGCACGTCACCAGGCAGCTCCTTACCGCCGCCCGGCAGCAACTAGCCGACACCGAGGCGGCGCTCGGCCGGCTCGACGATGGCAGCTACGGCCTGTGTGGGGACTGTTCGAACCCCATCAACGCAGAACGGCTGGAGATCCTGCCCGCCGCCCGGTACTGCATCGCCTGCCAGGCGACTCGAAGTCGCCGGCGGTAGCGGTGCGAAGGTTTGGGCGCGGTGCGAGAAGCGCACCGCGCCCG
>JAICMI010000030.1 GCA_025929315.1 Frankiaceae bacterium | reverse complement strand
GGGCGGATTTCGTCGCACTCAACATTGTCTAGCGGGCAGGGAACCTGCCCCTGCGCGGCGAAGAACAGTGAGTGCCTGGACCCAGCCGCCGCGTTCGTTCGCGCAGTTTTCGCCTGACCTCGATCGCCGCCCTTGCGACCGCCCTTGTCGGTGGGGGCCTTGCTGCGCTGCCCGGCTCCGCCGCGACAGCGCCGTACAGCACCAAGGACGCGCTCGTCACCGTCCATGACGGTCCCGCCGGCAACCACACCGCCGTCATCGACACTCGCCTCTATGTGCCGCGCGGGGTCGACGCGAAGCACCCGGCGCCGGCGATCCTCATGACCCACGGCTTCGGCCTGTCCAAGACCTCGACCGAGGTGACGGCAACGGCCGCATGGCTCGCCCGCCATGGTTACGTCGTCCTGACGTGGACGTCGCAGGGCTTCGGCGCGTCCAGCGGCTGCATCCAGCTCGACTCCTATGCCTACGACGTCAAAGACGTCGAGCAGCTCATCGCCAAGGTGCTGACGCCGCGCCACGACATCACGCGCAACAAGCGCGGCCTCGTCCTCGGGATGACCGGCGGCTCCTACGGCGGTGGCATCACCCTGAACGTCGCGTCGGTCGACCATCGCATCCGCGCGATCGTCGCCGGCCGCACCTGGAACGACCTCGCCTACTCGCTCGACCCCAACAACTACGTCACGCCGGGCGACCCGACCGGCTTCACGCACTCGCGCAGCGTCCAGGGCGTGTTCAAGAAAGAGTGGACGTCGCTGTTCTTCGCCTCGGGCAACTCGGCGCCGATCGGCGGGTTGCCGCCGAACGGCCAGGAACAAGGCGGCTGCCCGCAGGAGAAGGCCGGTAGCGGCGCCCCGGCCACCATGGCGAGCCTTCCGTGTCTCGGCTACCCGATGTCCGTCTGCCGGACCTACGCCGACATCGCTGCGACCGGCGACGCCGACGCCACCGACCGAGCGCTTGTCAACGGCTCGTCGGTCTCGACGCACATCAACCACCTCAACGCGGCGACGCTGCTGCTCCAGGGTCAGTCCGACACGCTGTTCAACCTCAACGACGCGCTGGCGACCTACACCGCGCTCAAGCGCCGTCACGTCCCGGTCGCGATGACGTGGAACTCGGGCGGTCACGGCGGCTACAACTCGCTGCCCGGTGAGTGCGACGTGTTCGGCGGCGGTGACACCGGCCTCGACGACTGCTACCTGACCGATCGCACCCTGACGTGGTTCGACCACTACCTGCGCGGTGCGCCGCTGCACAACTTCGCCGGTTTCACCTACTACCGCGACTGGGTGCCGTTCCACGGAAACGGTGCGGACACCGTGCAGTACGGCGCCGCGCCGTCGTTCCCGGCGCAGCGGGCGGAGACGTTCACCCTGTCCGGTTCCTCGTCGCTGACGCCTCCCGGTCAGCGCGTCACGGCCGGTGCGGCATCGTTCGTCAACCCACCAGGCGGCGAGCCGGCGTCCTACTCCGAGACGTCGAACTTCTCCGCGCCGGGGTCCACGCCGGACTTCTCGAGCGTCCAACCCTCCGACCCGCCCGGTGAGGCGGCAACGTTCACATCACCGGCATTCGTCCGACCCGTGGTCTCGGTCGGCGTTCCGAGCGCGACGCTGCGGTTGTCGCACGTCAACGGCCAGGACATCTTCCTGTTCGGCAAGGTCTTCGACGTCGCGCCCGATGGATCGGCGACCCTGATCAAACGCCTCATCGCGCCGGTCCGCGTTCCCGCCGCAGCCGTCGACAAGCCGGTCCACATCAAGCTGCTCGGGTTCGCGCACCGCTTTGCCGCTGGGCACTCTGTCCGTCTGGTGTTGGCTGCCACCGACCAGTCGTCGTACAACTCACCGGTGCCCGACCAGGTCACCGTGACGACGGGCGCCGGCTCGACATTCTCGCTACCGGTCGACAACCCGCGCGGGCTGTTCTAGCGAGGCGGCTTCAGCCCGGCGAGGGGCGAGTCGTCGAACTCGCGCAACAGCTGCGCGACGTCGTCGTAGATCGCTACTGCGCCGGCGTCTCTCAGCTCCGCGGCGCTGATCCCACCGCTCAAGACACCCACGCACGGGACGCCGGCGCGCTTCGCCGCCTCGACGTCCCAGACCGTGTCACCGACGAACACCGCACGTGCCGCGGTGAGGCCGGCCTTGTCGAGTCCCACCTGCACCAGATCAGGATCCGGCTTCGACGAGTCGACGTCGTCTTTGCACGTCAGCTCGTCGATCGCGTCGTCAGCGTCGATCGCCTGCCGCAGGTGCTCGACCTCCTCGTCCGAGGCGCTCGTCGACAGGACGACGCGCAACCCTGCCTTCTTCGTCGTACGGAGAAGGTCTGCCGCACCGGAGAACGCGACGAGATCGTGCAGGTTGGGTCCGTAGAAGTCGGAGTGCGCCGCGGAGACGGCGTCGTCCGCATGGCCGAGCACGGTCCCGACGAACTGGTCCGAGCCCTGGCCAACCGTGCGATGCAGCCTCGCCATCGGCACCTCGTGGCCGTTGGCTCGCAACGCGCGCGACCACGCGATGACGTGCAGGTAGTTGGTGTCGACGAGCGTCCCGTCGACATCGAACAGAACGCCCGAGGGCTCTGATTGCGCCGCCATGGGTTTGCTCTACCCGGCCGACCAGTGGAGGACCCGCGCATTCCGGGGAAGGAATCATCGAGGTCGGCGAGCGTGGCGAGCCAACCTCCTTAGCGAGCAACGGGTGAGGCCTGAGAGCATTCGTAGGTGCCGATTGCGATCACTGACGACCACAAAGCCCTCGCCGACGCCGTCACCCAGCTGCTGACCCGTCGCGACGCGCTTGCTTCCGCCCGCGCCCTCCTCGAGGCGCCACAAGAGGAAGCGCCGGTCTTCTGGGCAGACCTCGTCGGACTCGGGCTGCCGGGGCTGCACGTGCCGGAGGAGTACGGCGGTGCCGGCGGCGACCTGACCGACCTGGTCGTCGCGGTCGAAGAGCTCGGCAGTCAGCTGACGCCGGGTGCGCTCGTGCCGACGGTCATCGCCAGTGCCGTGCTCGTGGCGAGCGCGGACGACGCGGCCAAGAAGACCCTGCTCCCGGGCCTCGCCGACGGCAGCCGCACGGCCGCGGTCGCGCTGGCTGCCGAGGTCGAGCTGACCGGTGACAAGGTCAGCGGCAAGGTTGCTGTCGCGCTCGGCGCCGGCCTCGCCGACCTGCTCGTCCTCCCCGTCGGTGATGACGTGGTCGTGGTCGATCTCAAGGAAGGCGCAGAGGTCGAGGTGCCGCCCAACCTCGACCCGACCCGTCGATCCGCTCGGGTGACGCTGACCGGCGCCCCCGCGACCGTGTTGGCGGGCAGCGCCACCGCTTTGCGCGACCTCGCGCGAGTCATCCTGTCGGCCGAAGCTGTGGGTGTTGCGCGGGCCACCACCCGGATGGCCGCCGACTACGCAAATGTCCGGGAGCAGTTCGGCCGAGTCATCGCGACCTTCCAGGCCGTCAAGCACCACTGCGCCAACATGCTCGTCGCCACCGAGCTGGCGACGGCAACGACCTGGGACGCCGCTCGCGCCGCGACCGGCTCCGACACCGACCAACGCGCGTTCGCCGCCGCCGCGGCAGCGGCGCTCGCCGGCACTGCCGCCTACGAGTGCGCCAACCTGTGCATTCAGGTCCACGGTGGCATCGGCATGACGTGGGAGCACAACGCGCACCTCTACCTGCGTCGCGCGACCGCGCTGCGTGCGTTGCTCGACCCGGACAGTGCCGCAGCGGACGCGACCGACCTCTACCGCTCCGGCATCCGTCGTACGAAGACGGTCGACCTCCCGCCCGAGGCCGAGAGCATGCGCGACGAGGTTCGTGCGTTCGTCGAGCAGATCAAGGACGAGGACGCCGCGGCGCAGCGCGCCGCGATGATCGAGACCGGCTACGTGATGCCGCACTGGCCGAAGCCCTGGGGGCGCGGCGCAGGCGCGGTCGAGCAGCTCGTGATCGAGCAGGAGTTCGCCGCTGCGGGCATCAAGCGTCCGTCCTACGGCATCACTTCCTGGAACCTCCTGACGATCATCCAGCACGCGACCGAAGACCAGGCGCAGCGTTGGGTGCCGCCGGCATTGCGGCAGGAGCTCATCTGGTGCCAGCTCTTCAGCGAGCCGCAGGCCGGTTCCGATGCGGCCGGCGTGCGGACCCGGGCAACCAAGGTCGAGGGCGGCTGGCTCATCAACGGCCAGAAGGTCTGGACGAGCGACGCGCACAACGCAGGCATGGGCCTCGCGACCGTGCGCACCGATCCCGATGCTCCCAAGCACCAGGGCATCACGACGGTCGTCATCGACATGCATGCCAAGGGTGTCCAGGTTCGTCCGTTGCGGCAGAACAGCGGCTCGGCGGACTTCAACGAGGTGTTCTTCGACGACGTGTTCGTCCCCGACGCTGACGTGGTCGGACCGATCAACGGCGGCTGGACCGTCGCCCGCGCGACGCTCGGCAACGAGAGCGTGAGCATCGGTGGTGGCGTCGGCGCGATGCTGTTGCCGGCCGAGCACCTCATCGGGGCTTATGACGCCAACCCGGACCGCTTGCACGGTGGGGCGGAGCGGATCGGTCGCTACGTCGCCGTCCAGCAGGCCATGACCGCGCTCAACCTGCGCAGCGCCCACCGCGCGGTCGCCGGCGGTGGCCCCGGACCTGAGGGCAACGTGACCAAGCTGGTCCTGTCCGAGCTTGCGCACGACGCCGCCGAGATCCTCGCCGACCTCGGCGGTGCGGAAACCGTCTACGCCGACGGAGCGGGTGCTCTGACTGCGCCGATGGTGCTGATGAACCGCGCGATGTCGATCGCCGGCGGCACATCGGAGATCAAGCGCAACCAGATCGCGGAGCGCATCCTCGGCCTGCCGCGCGACCCACTGATCAACAACTAGTACGCCGTCAGGACAGCCGCACCGGCATCCGCTTGATGCCGTTGATGAACGACGACTGCAAACGTGCCGGCTCACCGACGACCTCGAGATCTGGCATTCGCTCGAACATCCGCCGGAACGCGATGTCGATCTCACGGCGGGCCAGATGTGCGCCCAGGCAGAAGTGTGGGCCGGGTGCACCGAACCCGTAGTGCAGGTTGGGCTCTCGTCCGACGTCGAACGTCAACGGGTCGTCGAAGACCAACTCGTCACGGTTGGCCGAGTTGTAGAACAACAAGAACTTGTCGCCGGCGTTGAACTGTTGCCCCGCTACCTCGACGTCCTGTGTCGCCGTACGCCGCATCCAGATCACGGGTGACGCCCAGCGGACGATTTCTTCCACGGCCGTCTTGTCGAGCGATCGGTCGGTCATCCAGCGCTTGCGTTGCTCGGGGAACTGATGCAATGCCCACACGCCGTTGGAGATCGCGGTGCGCGTTGTCTCATTGCCGGCGACACACAGCAGGATGAAGAACGACGCGATCTCCTGATGTGACAGCTTCTCGCCGTCGACATCGGTATGCACCAGCGCGCTGGTCAAGTCGTCGGTTGGCGTCTCGAGCCGCTTGGCCGCGAGCTTCTCCATCAGCGTCGCCAACGTCTGCCCGGCTTCCAGGACAAGTCGCAGCGCCTCGTTCTCGTCGGGGATGAACTCCGGGTCGCCACCGGACAAGATGATGTTGGACTGCTCCAGCACGAGGTCATCGTCAGCTTCGGCGATGCCCATCATCCGGCAGATGACCTTGAGCGGCAGCGGCGCGCTGATGTGCCGGACGAGGTCCAGCGTGCCGTCACCCGACTCAGCCACCGCCGTCGCGTCGTCGAGGATGCCGTCGAAGATGCTTTGGATGCTGTCGATCAGGTCGCCGAGCATGCGCGGTGTGAACGCCTTGCTCACGATCCGGCGGATCTTGGCGTGACGCGGATCGTCCATGCTGATCATCGATCCGTAGAACTCGTTGAGCTCCGGTGGCATGTCGGGGATCGACGTCGCGCCCTGGCCGGAGCAGAACAGCTTCGGCTGGCTGCTGATCGCCTCGACGTCGGCATGTCGGACCACCGCGTAGTAGCCGGCACCCGGCTCGATGAAAGGCACCACGGGTTCGGCGAAGAACGCGAACGGCCTCTCCCGGCGCAGGATGGCAAACGCATCATCGCGCTGCTCCTGCGAAAGGGCCCAGAACTCCTCCGCGGACAGGTCGATGTCGTCAACGTTCATGTGAACACACTCGCAGGGTCTGTGCCGATGCGTCGAGCCATGCTCCGGTAACGCCGGCGTGCGAACCGCCACCGCCCGTCGTGGACGAGGTAGTCGTCCTCGTACAGACCGAACGCGTTGCTCCACTCGCCCGTCGCTCGCTCCTGTCTGACCTCGACCATGTAGAGACGTCCGCTTGCCGCGCCGTCGTCGTGGACGTCGACGACAGTGTTGAGGATCACGAACTCGAAGAACTCAAACCGCTCCACTGCCGGGGCGACGAACGCGCCCAGCCCGTCGGCGCCGACAACATCGACGACGGGCCTGGTGACCGTGTCGATGCGGATGGGTGCGTCCGGAACGAAGAGCGGCTCCAGCTCTGCCCACGCACGCCTCGTGACGACGTCGGCATAGGTCGCCTGCAGGCGGGTAAGAGCGACGTACGCGCCCGTGTCGTCGTTCATGAGACAACTATGACGGCGACGGGTGTTCACAAGGAGGCGTGGCAGTGAAGCAAGTCCAGATCATCAAGCGCTCTCCACGCCGTCCGGTGCCGATGATCGACACCCGCACTCCCTCCGGACGCCGGCTTCCGTTCTGAGCGCCTAGGGTGGCCGCATGGGTGACATGCGCTACCGGCAGCTGGGCGACTCCGGACTGTCCGTCTCGGTCGTCGGACTCGGTTGCAACAACTTCGGCCGCCGCATCGACCTCGCTGCAACGCGCGCTGTGGTTGATGCAGCCCTCGACGAGGGCATCACCTTGTTCGACACGTCCGACTCCTACGGAGAGAGCGAAACTTTTCTCGGCGACGCCCTCGAAGGTCGGCGCGATGATGTCGTTCTCGCAACGAAGTTCGGATCGAAGCTGGCCGATGGACGCCTCGGTGCCGACTGGGACGCTCGCAACTCGCGCCGCTACATCCGCAAGGCGGTCGAGTCGTCGCTGCAGCGACTGCGCACCGACTGGATCGACCTCTACCAGCTGCACTTTCCGGACGGCAAGACGCCGATCGAGGAGACGCTCACCACGCTGAACGATCTCGTGCACGAGGGCAAGATCCGCTACATCGGCTCGTCCAACCTCGACGCCTGGCAGATCGCCGACGCCGACTGGGTCGCTCGAACCAAAGGCCTTTCGCGCTTCATCAGTGCGCAGAACCACTACAGCCTGCTCGAGAGAGACGTTGAGCAGAGCGTCGTACCTGCGTGTGAGCGGTTCGGGATCGGACTGCTTCCCTACTTCCCACTCGCCAACGGGTTGCTGACCGGCAAGTACCGGCGCGGCGAGCCGGCACCTGAGGGAACGCGACTTGCCGCGCTGCCCGACCGGCTCAAGTCGGAGAGCTTCGACGCGATCGAGGCGTTGGAGAAGTACGCTGCCGAACGCGGCCGGTCCCTCCTCGATGTTGCGATCGGCGGTCTCGCCGCGAAGCCCACTGTGGCCTCGGTCATCGCAGGGGCGACCAAGCCCGAACAAATACGAGCCAACGCCGCGGCCGGCACCTGGAAGCCGGGGACGCAGGACTTGTGGGATCTGGCTGTCGTCCTCAGCTCGTCAGCTGGTTGAGGAAGTCCGTCAGGTTCCAGTAGGGGCGGTGCGACACGATCGCGCCGTCAACGACGCGGAACATCGTCACGAACGGCACGCTGACCTCGCGACCGGTCGGCTCGAGAGAGCTGCCATCTCGAAGCGAGAGCGGCCCGTTGTGGGTGCCTGCATAGATGCCTTCGGCGGCGACGCTCGCCGTGGACTCCAGGAGAGTGTCGATGCGGTAGGTCGCCTCCGGGAAGGCCGCATCGAAACCGGCCAGGAAGGCGCGAATCCCGTCGCGATCCGGGATGGGCCCCATCGCCGTACGGAAGTCGGCGTCGTCGGCGATCAGGGCGACTGCCGTGTCGACGTCGCCCGTGCTCAACGCCTCGAAGTAGTGCGTGACGACGTCCGTCGGCTCACCCATGCCTTCAGCGTGTCACGCGGCCCAGAGCTAGATGTTGCTGGCGTCCGGCGGAGCGTCCGCGGGTGCCGGCTCGTCCGCGCCCGCGGGGGTGTTCGGCGCGATCGCAGGCATGCCGAGGGTGTAGGCGGTCATCGACAGCGAGCCGTAGGTGTAGCCGTCGATGAGCAGATTGGTGCCGGCGCCTTGCGCACCGGCGAGGCCGGCCAGATAGAGCAGCGGGATGAAGTGGTCGGGCGTCGGGACGGCCAGCCGGAAGTCGGCATGCGCGTCCATCCGTGCGACCTCGGTCGGGTCGTCGGCCATGCGCGCCTTGGCGTCCTCGTCGAACCGCCGCGCCCAGTCGAAGCCGGCGTCCGGCAGCTTCCAGTTCATCCCGCCGAGGTTGTGCACGATGTTGCCGCTGCCGATGATCAACACACCTTGTTGACGAAGCGACGCGAGCTTCGCGCCCAGCTCCAGGTGATAGGCGAAGTCCTTGTCGGCGTTGATCGACAGCTGTACGACGGGAATGGATGCATCGGGGAACGCATGCACGAGCACCGACCAGGTGCCGTGGTCGATGCCCCATGAGTCGGCGTCGGCACCGACCCACGTCGGATGCACCGCGTCGCTGATCTCAGCCGCGAGCTCGGGCAACCCCGGCGCCGGGTATTCGACCCGGAACAGCTCATCGGGGAAGCCGTAGAAGTCGTGGATCGTCCGCGGTCGTGGCATGGCAGTGACAGCCGTCGCGTTGATGTACCAGTGCGCGGACACGACGAGGATCGCTCGAGGTCGCGGCACTGCTTCGCCGAACGCGCGCCAGGCTTCGGTGTAGCGGTTGTGACCGAGGGCGTTCATGGGGTTGCCGTGTCCCAGGAACGCGGCCGGCATGACCGACGACGTCATGGCCCCATCATGGTCGAGTGCCCCCTCGAAGTGCCGGCCTCCTGCTGTGGCGGCGCCGCCGCGACGATGTCGAGCTGCTCCTCGGGCACATGGGCGGGCCCTACTGGACCGGCAAGGACGCGGCCGCCTGGTCGATCCCCAAAGGCTTGTACGACGAGGACGAAGAGCCCCTCGCCGCGGCGATGCGGGAGTTCACCGAGGAGCTCGGCCTCCCCGTGCCGCTCGCGGCAGAGGAGCTGGAGCCTCTCGGCGAGGTGCGGCAACCCAGCGGCAAGCGGCTGACGGTGTGGGCGGGCGAAGCCGATCTCGATCCGGCCGACGTTCGCCCCGGAATGTTCACGATGGAGTGGCCGCCCCGGTCGGGGAAGCAAGAGGAGTTTCCCGAGATCGAGCGGGCCGAGTGGTGGTCCATTGCCGAGGCTGAGACCAAGCTGGTTCGTGGCCAGATTCCCTTTTTGGAGCGACTGGCCCGGTTGATTACGTAGTCTCTCGGCATGCGACTCATCGGGGGCCGACGTCCTCTCCTGCTCGTGACGATTGCCGGCCTTGCGTCGGCAGGTCTCGCCACCGGCGTCCAGGCAGCGGGCGCGGACGCGTCGGTGACGCTTCCGTCGTCGCCCGGGCACAACCGGGTGACGTTCGACGGCCACGCGCCGTTCAACAACGGTCAAGCCAACCTGCTGGTCGACGACGTCACCGGCGCGTGTGACCCGACCAACCCCAATGGTCAGGTGTTCCGCGACGAGCACAAGGTGCAGGTCAAGGTCCCGACCAAGCCGGCGTCGCGCTACGACGTGCTGATCCGGTTCCAGATCGACTGGACACCGCTGACGCCGGAGTTCACGCAGGACATGCGGATGGACCTGTTCGGTCCGGACGGCAAGCTGGTCGCGTCCTCGGACGGGAGCCAGACATCCGAGGGCGTGAGCCTCACGGCGCCGATCGGCGGCGTCTACGACATGGTCGTGTGCGCCTTCCAGACCACGCCGGCCGGGCAGGACTACACCGGCTCGGTCACGGCTTCCGTGCTGCGCCCACCCGCCACGAGCGTCTCCACGCACAAGCCTGCGACGTTCCGCCAGTACGAAGCACCCAAGGGTGTGTCGGACGACGCCGGGGAGCCGTCGATCGGCAACAACTGGAAGACCGGCGCCACCTTCTTCACGTCGTACGTGAATGAGTATCGCGTCGACTTCACCAAGCAGCCGCCGACGTGGACCGTGGTCAACAACGACACGGCCGACCCGTCCAACCAGGTCTCGCTCGACCCGATCGGTTTCACCGACAGCACGACGGGTCGGACGTTCGTCAGCCAGCTGCTGTTCGCATGTTCAGGTGCGGTCTTCACCGACAACGACTTCCAGTCGGTGACGCCGAGCCAGGGTTGTGGCACCGGCATCAACGGCTTCGACCACCAGACCTTCGGCGGCGGGCCCTACCCGGCGGGCATGTCCTCGCTCGACCCGTCCTACCCCCACGCCGTCTACTACTGCTCACAGGCACAGGCGCTGGTTCTGGGCGGCGCCTTCTGCTCACGCAGTGACGACGGTGGTCTGACCTTCGGGTCGCCGGTGGAGATCTTCGGCGGCAAGTGCAACGGCATCCACGGACACGTCCGGGTGGCCCCCGACGGCACGGTCTACGTGCCCAACAACAACTGCGCCGGCAAGCAAGGCGTGGCGGTGTCGACGGATGCCGGCCAGACCTGGACAGTGCGCCGCATCCCCGACAGCCACGCCGGCCAGAGCGACCCATCGGTGTCCGCGGGCAAGGACGGCACTCTTTACTACGGCTACGCCGACGGCACTGGACGGGCCAAGATCGCGGTCTCGCGTGACCGGGGCAAGACGTGGAGCCGGTCGCTCGACGCATCGGGTGCCTACGGCGTGCGCAACACGGAGTTTTCCGAGGTCATCGCCGGTGACGGCAACCGGGCCGCGTTCGCGTTCCTGGGTACGACGACGCGCGGCTCGACGCAGACCGACTCGTTCATGAAGAGCAAGGACGGGTCGACGTTCGTCGGGGACGCTTGGCACATGTATGTCGCGATGACCTATGACCGCGGCAAGCACTGGAGCACGGTCGAGGTGGCTCCCAAGGATCCGGTGCAGCGCGGCTGCATCTGGAACAGCGGCGGCTCGGTGCCCTGTCGCAACCTGCTCGACTTCAACGACATCACGATCACCAAGCACGGCAAGGTCCTCGTCGCGCTGGCGGACGGCTGCCTTGGCCCCAAGCTCGACGCCAAGGCCAACTGCATCGACTCGCGCAAGGTGTCGAGCAACACCTACACGCAGCACGGTGCCGTGGTCCGGCAGATGTCAGGCCGCGGACTGTTCGCCAAGTACGACCACTGAGCCGGATGGTTCAGGCGACGTAGCGGCGGACACCGTCGGAGGTGTCCGCCGTCAGGCGTCCCTGCGCGACCAGCAGCTCGAGGTGCGCCGCGGTTTCCGCAATTGCCAGCATCTGATTGAACGGGTCGAGCTCCTCGACCTTGGTCTGACGTCGGGTCCAGCGCAGCTGGCTCGCGGCGTCGAACGCGGTGACCCCACCGGCGCGGATCGCCTTCTCGACCTCGTCGAGCCGGGCGCCGTGGTGCGCTACGAGCTCGTCGACGCGCGCGTGGACGCTGTCGGTCACCGCGCCGTGGGCGGGCAACAGTCGCGCGTCCGGCCGGCTTCGTACCTTGGCCAACGACGCGAGGAAGTCGCCCAGCGGATCGGGTGACAGCACGGGCTCGAAGCCGATCGACGGGGTGATGGTCGGCAGCACGTGGTCACCGGCAAACAGGAGCGACCCGGCCAGGTCGTGGAAGACGACGTGTCCGCGTGTGTGCCCGGGCGTCTCGACGACCTCCAGGCTGCGCTCGCCGACCGGCAGCACGTTCTCGGTCAACCAGTCGTCGGGCAGCGCCCACTCCAACTCGTCGACCTTCGCCTCCTTGAGGTGGTCCTCGACGAAGTCAGCTTGCTTGCTCGCGCCCATGCGGCGCAGGTCGTCGATCTGTTGCTGGAGCGGCCGGCGCCCCGGCTCCCGCAGGGTCTCCAGCGAGTCCCGCTCACCTCGACCGAGCGACACGTGCATCCCGAGCTCTTGCCTGAGGGTGACCGCCTGCTGGTAGTGGTCGCGGTGAACGTGAGTGATGAGGAAGCGCTTGACGTCGGTCAACGCGCAGCCGAGCTCGTCGAGCCCGGCGACCAGGGTGTCGCGCGCCTCCGGGATGGCCCAGCCGGAGTCGATGAGCACGAGCCCCTCGTCGCCGCGCAGCACGTAGACGTTGACCGCACGAAGTCCGTCGTTGGGTAACGGCAACGGGATTCGGTGGACGTCCGGCGCCACCTCGTAGACACCAGGTCGGGTCCACTCGCCACGGCCGGTGCTCTCTTGGGTCACCTCCGCAGTCTGCCATTAAGGTTCAGGCGTGGGATTCGACATCCGTGCGCTGGTCGAAGAACGGCGGGGACAGGCCGGTCTCTTGCACGAGCAGTACCTCAACCCGCAGGTGCCGCGCGTGCTGCACACCATCGGCTTCGACCGTGAGTTCGTTCGCGGTGAGGGCGCCTACTACTGGGACCCCGAGGGCAAGCGCTACCTCGACTTCAACTCCGGCTTCGGCGTCTTCGGTGTGGGCCGCAACCATCCCGTCGTCCGCAAGGCGCTCCGTGACGTCCTGGACGCCGAGATGGCCGACATGGTGCAGTTCGACCTGCCGTTGCTGCCCGGGCTGCTCGCCGAGCAGCTGCTCGCACGGTCACCGGGCATGGAACGCGTCTACTTCTGCAACAGCGGGTCGGAGGCCGTCGAAGCAGCGTTGAAGTTCGCGCGCTGCGCGACCGGCAACCGGCGCATCCTCTTCTGCGACCACGCCTACCACGGGCTCACCACCGGGTCGCTCTCGGTCAACGGCGCCAAGGAGTTCCGTAAGGGCTTCGACCCGTTGCTCCCCGACACGTCGATCCCGTTCGGCGACCTTGACGCCCTTGAGAAGCAGCTCAAGAAGGGCGACGTCGCTGCTTTCCTGATCGAGCCGATCCAGGGCAAGGGCGTCAACATCGCGCCGCCCGGTTTCCTGCGCGCGGCTCGCGAGCTCGTGCACAAGTACGGCGCGCTGCTGATCTGCGACGAGGTCCAGACCGGCATCGGCCGCACCGGCCGGTTCCTGGCTTACGAGCACGACGACGTCGAGCCCGACATCGTGACTGTCGCCAAGGCGCTGTCCGGTGGCTATGTGCCGGTCGGCGCGATGATGGCCAAGGACTGGATCTTCCAGAAGGTCTTCTCGACCCTGGACCGCGTGTTCGTACACGCATCGACGTTCATGGGCAACGCGATGGCGATGACGGCGGCTTTGGCCACGTTGTCGGTCCTCGACGACGAGCAGATCGTTGCCAACGCCGAACGCCGCGGCGAAGAGCTCTTGGCCGGCATTCGCAGCATCGCGGAGAACCACTCGATCATCGCCGACGTGCGCGGTCGCGGCCTCATCATCGGCATCGAGTTCGGCAAGCCGGACACGGTGCGAGGCAAGGCGATGTGGTCGGCGCTCAACCTCGCGCGTAAGGGCCTGTTCGCGCAGGTGCTCGTCGTACCTCTCTACACGCGCCACCGCATCTTGACGCAGGTGGCAGGTGACCACATGGCGGTGGTCAAGCTGTTGCCGCCGTTGATGATCGGTGACGTCGAGGTGCAGGAGTTCCTCGACGCCTTCGCTGACGTGATGTCGGGTGCAGAGCGACCCAACGGGCTTGCCTGGGACTTCGGCCGGACGTTGGTGACCAACGCGTTCCGGGCTAGCCGGTGAGGGTCCTTCAGAGCGGTCAGTGGCTCAACGTCCGAAGTGCGAACTCGGCATAGAGCGCGACCCCGTCGGACAGCACTGCATCGTTGAAGGCCGCCTCGGGTGAGTGGTTGAACGGCGCGGTTGCGGGATCACGCTCGGGCAGCGTCGCGCCGAGGAACACCATCGCTCCTGGCACCTGGTCGAGCACGCGCGAGAAGTCCTCCGAGCCGGCGACCGGGTTGGGCAGCTCGACATAGCGACCGTCGCCGTGGACATCCGCGATCATCGCCTCAACGGCCGCGACCTCGGCCGCCGTGTTGATGGTGACCGGGTAGAGCTCCGCGCACTCGGCGTCGACCTCGAGACCGTGTGCAGCGGCGATGCCGCGGCAGACCTGCTCGGACTCCGACAGGATCTGCGCGTGCGCCGCATGGGAGAACGAGCGCACCGTCGCCTCGAAGTAGGCAGAGTCCGGGATGATGTTGTGTTGGGTGCCGGCGTGGAATGCGCCGATGGTGATGACGACCGGGTCGAAGATGTCGAAGCGTCGGGTGACGAACGTCTGCAGCGCAGTCACCATCTCGCATGCCGCTGGGATCGGGTCTTTGGCGCGATGCGGAGACGAACCGTGCCCGCCGGCGCCGCGCACCGTGACCCGCAGCACGTCGGCCGCTGACATCACTGGTCCCGGCCGGGTGGCGAACAAGCCGGCGGGCAGCATCCCCGACGTCACGTGGATCGCCAACGCTGCGTCGGCACGCCGTCCGGCCGCGTCGAGCACGCCTTCCTTGACCATGTGCGCTGCACCGTCGAAGCCTTCTTCGCCCGGCTGGAACATGAAGACGACATCGCCGGCGAGGTGGTCACGCTTCTCGCTCAACACGCGCGCGGCACCGACGAGCATGGATGTGTGAAGGTCGTGCCCACACGCGTGCATCGTCTCGCCTGCCGCGGCGAAGTCGCTGCCGCTGCGTTCGGCGACCGGCAGTGCGTCCATGTCACCGCGCAGCAGCACCGACTTTCGGGCCCCCGCGGCAGTCCCGTGCAGCACAGCGGTCACGGACGTCAGCGACTCGCCCGTGCCGATGTCGAGCGGCAGGCCGTCGAGGGCGGCGAGGACGCGCTCTTGCGTGCGCGGCAGCTGCAGGCCGAGCTCGGGTTCACGATGCAGCGCTCGGCGGAGCTGAACGAGGTCGTCCTGATGGGTGCGGGCATCGTCGAGCACGGCCATGGCCGCATCATGGCACCGTGCGTTACGTCGTGGTCGGAGCAGGCGCAGTCGGCGGCACGGTGGGCGGCCTGTTGTACGACGCCGGGCACGAGGTGACCCTGGTAGCGCGAGGTGCCCACGCCGAAGCGATGCGCCGGGACGGGCTGCGCCTTGCCTTGCCTGATCGCGTCGTGATGGTGCGAGCGCCGGTCGTGACATCGGTAGGTGATGCGGGTCCCGGGCCGGAGGACGTCGTCCTGCTGGCGACGAAGTCGCAAGACACCGCTGCCGTGCTCGACGACCTGGCCGCGCAGCAGAGTGACCTGTCGATCGCGTGTATTCAGAACGGCGTCGCCAACGAGCGCATGGCGTTGGAGCGGTTCGCCGATGTCTACGGCGTCGTGGTGATGCTGCCGGCGGTGTTGCTCGAGCCGGGCAGGATCGACGCGCAAGGACATCCGTTCAGTGGCCTGCTCGACCTCGGCCGAGCGCCGTCCGGCATCGACGACCTCGCCAAACAGATTGCGACAGACCTCAGTGACAGTGGCTTCGTCTCTCGGGCGGTGCCCGACATCATGCGGTGGAAGCACGCGAAGCTGTTGCGCAACCTGGGCAACGCCATCGAGGCCCTGTGCGGCCACGACCTCTCGGCGGCGGACCTCCGTGTGATCGCCGAGCTGGATCAGCAGCTGCGGGACGAGGCGGTTGCGTGTTTTGCCGCCGCCGGCATCGGCTGGGTCGACGACGAGGAGTGGTTGGCGCGGCGCAACAACCAAGTGAGCTGGACGCCGGTCGAAGGCCGCGACCGGGCGGGTGGATCGACCTGGCAGAGTCTCGCGCGTGGAGCGCGGTCGCTCGAGGTGGACTACCTCAACGGCGAGATCACGCTGCTGGGGAGTCAGCACGGCGTACCTACTCCGCTCAACGCCGCTGTGCAGCAGCTCGCCAACGAAGCAGTGTCCGCCTGCGCGGCACCGGGAAGCATGACGGTGGACGAGCTGAGGAGGCTCCTTGATGACTGACTCCGCAATGCCGACTCGCCGGTTGGGTCCTGACGACCTGGTGGTCTCGGCGATCGGCTTGGGCTGCATGGGCATGTCCCAGTCCTACGGTCCCGCCGACCGCGACGAGTCGCTCGCGACCCTTCACCGCGCGCTCGACCTCGGCATCACGTTCCTCGACACGGCCGACGTCTACGGTCGCGGCCACAACGAGGAGCTCGTCGGCGAAGCGATCCGCGGTCGACGCGATGACGTCGTACTGGCGACCAAGTTCTCGCTGCAGTGGACGGACGGCCGCATGTCCGTCACCGGACGGCCCGACTATGTGAAGCAGGCGTGCGAAGCCTCGCTGCGTCGTCTCGGCGTCGATCACATCGATCTCTACTACCAGCATCGGGTCGACACGACGGTGCCGATCGAGGACACCGTGGGCGCGATGGCCGAGCTTGTCGAGGCGGGAAAGGTCCGCCACCTCGGCCTGTCCGAGGCGAGCTCGACAACTATCGAGCGTGCCTGTGCCGTGCATGCGATCAGCGCGTTGCAGAGCGAGTGGTCGCTGTGGACCCGCGATCTCGAGGACGAGGTGGTCGGCGTCGCGCGCAAGCACGGTGTGGGCATCGTGCCGTTCAGCCCGCTCGGCCGCGGCTTCCTCACCGGTGCGATTCGCACCCCCGACGACTTCGGCGACGACGACTTCCGCAAGAACAACCCGCGGTTCCAGGGCGAGGCCTTCGACGCCAACCTTCGTCTCGTCGATGCCGTGACCGAGATGGCCCACGACAAGGGCTGTACGCCGTCCCAGCTCGCGCTGGCATGGGTGCTCGCGCATGGCGACGACGTCGTACCGATCCCGGGGACCAAGCGCCGCAGCTACCTGGAGGACAACGTGGGTGCGGTCTCCGTGCAGCTGGACCCCGCCGATCTCGATCGGCTCGAGGCGATCGCCCCGCGTGGGGCGGCGACGGGGGAGCGCTACTCCTGGCAGCACTCCTACGGCGACAGCCCGGAGCCCGCCGAGTCGTCGTAGGCGCGTCGTAGCCTGAGCGTGTGCAGGCCCAGATGGCAGCGACGCAGGCGCAGGTGGCCTGGCAGCCCTCGTTGTTCGACGGCGGGCCGCTCGGACTGGACCTCGACTACACCGGCCTGCGCCGCATCCACCTGGACGACAGGTCCTGGGTCGACTACTGCCCGGGCTGGCTGTCCGGGTCGGACATCGTCTTCGATGCTCTCGCCGGTGAGGCGCGCTGGCAGCAGCGCACCCGGTGGATGTATGACCAGGAGGTCGCCGAGCCACGGCTCACCGCGGGCTGGTCGACCGATACCGAGGACGCGACGCTCCCACCGATGCTGCGCGAGATGGCCGATGCGCTGTCCGATCGCTATCCGGTCCTGTTCGACCGGATCTGGGTCAACCTCTATCGCGACGGCCAGGACAGCGTCGCCTGGCACGGTGATCGCAACCGGCTCGTGATGACCCGGCCGATGGTGGCGACCGTGTCGCTCGGCTCCCGCCGCAAGTTCCTGCTCCGGCAGCGTGGCACCTCGCGTGCTGTCCACCGCCTCGAGCCCGGACACGGCGATCTCGTCGTCATGGGCGGGGAGTGCCAAGCCGAATGGGAGCACACGATCCCCAAGACCAAGCTGCCCGTCGGCGCGCGCATGTCGGTGACCATTCGCCACTCGGAGCCGGCAGCCGGCCAGCGCTGGCTCGGCACACACCGAAGTGACGCTCGTGAGTGACGCGAGCGAGGAGCAGGTCTATCGGCAGCATCGGTTCACGTTGCCGGAGGGGGCGACCGACCTGCTGCTCGTCCGGCACGGCGAGAGCGCACCCGCCCGACTCGACGCGCCTGCGCCGCGTGTCGACGGTCACAGCGATCCGGAGCTGGCACCGGAAGGGCGCGAACAGGCGGAGAAGCTCGCCGAGCGGCTTGCCCACGAGGACCTCGACGCGATCTACGTGACGTCCCTGCGTCGTACCCACGAGACCGCCGCGCCTTTGGCCAAGCGACTCGGGCTCGAACCCAAGGTCGAGCCGGAGCTGCGCGAGGTCTTCCTCGGAGAGTGGGAAGGCATCGCCTTTCGCAAGTACGTCGCCGAACGGCACCCGATCGCCGTCCAGATGTTCCTCGAGCAGCGCTGGGACGTCATCCCTGGCGCCGAGAGCAACGACGACTTCGCCGCGCGCGTCGGGGGAGCCCTCAGGCGGATCGTCGCGGCGCACCCGGGTCAGCGGGTGGCCGTGGTCGTCCACGGAGGGGTCATTGGGCAGGCCTGCGCACTGGCCACCGGCGCACCGGCCTTTGGGTTCATCGGTGCGGACAACGCCTCGATCTCGCAGATCGTGGCGATGCCGGAGCCGTGGATCCTGCGCCGCTACAACGACACCGGGCACCTGGACCCAGCCCTCTCGATCGTCCCCGCCGCGCTCACATAGTCCGCGCGGAAGCCCAAATGGGCCGTTAGGGCGATATCACCCTTCCGAACTTCGTTCGGGCTTCGGCGATGCCGATACTCCGAACGCATCACTCGCGAAGAGCCAGGGGGAGCAATGTGAACGGTCAGCCTGCATCGTTCGACGTCGACACTGCGGAGGCGCTCGAGCTCCTCGCGGCGTCGGCCTACGACGACGGCGACCTCAGCGAGGTCATCCGGCCGGCAGCGATCCTCGATGAGGAGGCGACCCGGCAGGTGCTGACCGCTCTTGCGCTCCAGGATGCCCGCGTGCAGGGCGTCTGGGTGGCCGAGCCGGGCACCTGGCGCCGCTACGACCAGCCATGGAACGGCGCGGACGGCGCAGCCGGCACCGCGTCGCTGGTCGGCACGATCCAGGTGATCTACGGGTCGCCGACGCGGCACGAGATCACGATCTACCGAGCCACCGTGACGGGTCCCGCAGCCGCGGCGGGCTGGACCGTCACGACCTTGTGCGACGACGCTCTGCAGTTCGCCGAGCTGTCACTGGCCACGTGCCCGCGGGCCAACCTTGCCCCGCCTCCGAAACCGTTCCGGCTGCGCTGACCTGGCCTGAAAGAAGGGCCATGTAACGTCCCGCACGTGACGGACGTGGACTTTCCGGTCGCGGGCGGGACGTTATCCGCCTATCTCGCTCGCCCGACGGGTGATGGGCCGTGGCCCGGAGTCGTCGTGCTGCATGAGATCTTCGGGCTCACCGACGACATCAAGAAGCAGGCCGACCGCTTCGCGGAGCACGGCTATCTCGCCCTCGCTCCCGACCTCTATGCGTGGGGCAACACGGCGAGATGCCTCATGGCCACGCTGCGGACCTTGTTCCGTGGCCAAGGTCGAGCGCTCGACGACATACAAGGTGCACGGCGCAGCCTCGCCGATCGTGACGACTGCAGCGGATCTGTCGGTGCCATCGGTTTCTGCCTCGGTGGGGGCCTCGCCCTGCTCGTCGCGCCGGACGGCTTCGATGTCGCCGCACCCAACTACGGCGACATGCCTCGCAAGGCCGACCACTTGCAACGCGCTTGCCCGGTCGTCGCGTCGTACGGGTTCAAAGACCGGCGACTGCGCGGGACAGCGCAGAAGCTCGACGACACACTCACGAGGTTCGACGTCGAGCACGACGTCAAGGAGTACCCGACCGCAAAGCACGGCTTCCTGTTCGAGCACACCGGCAAGGCGGGTTGGACCGAACCGTTGATGGTCCAGTACGACGCCGCTGCCGCGGACGACGCCTGGCAGCGCATCTTCACGTTCTTCGACAAGCATTTGATGAAGGGAACGGCGTCGTGAGCGACGTGCAGGTCAGTGCCGACATCGCCGCGCCGAAGGACTTGGTCTGGACGCTTGTCAGCGACCTGCCGCGGATGGGGGAGTGGAGCCCGGAGAACACCGGCGGTCGTTGGGTCGACGGCGCCACCGGACCGACGGTCGGCGCCAAGTTCCGCGGCAGCAACCGCAAGGGCCTTCGCCGGTGGTCCACGACGTGCACCGTCACGGCTGCGGACAAGGGATCTCGGTTCAGCTTCGAGGTGACCTACGGCCCGCTGCGCATCTCGACGTGGGACTACACGTTGACCGGCACCGGCAAAAAGACGACGGTGACCGAGGAGTGGACCGACCGCCGTCCGATGTGGATGAAGCTGGGCTCCGGCCCGGTCATGGGCGTCGTCGACCGTGCTGCGCACAACCGCCAGGGCATGGAGCAGACGCTCGCCCGGCTCAAGGCCGCTGCGGAGAGCTGACCTCAGAGGTCGACGTCGACGACGACCGGCGCGTGGTCGCTCGGCCCCTTGCCCTTGCGTGCCTCGCGGTCGACGTAGGCATCCTTGACGGCGTCGGCGACGGGCTTGCTGGCGAGCACCAGGTCGATGCGCATGCCCATGCCCTTGTGGAACATCCCGGCGCGGTAGTCCCAGTAGGTGAACGGGTGGTCGCCCTTGAGCGGTCGTGCGTCGAGATCGACGAGGCCCATCTCCAGGAATGACTTGTACGCCGCGCGTTCGGCCTCGGTCACGTGCGTCGAGCCGACGAAGGCGGCCGGATCCCACACGTCCTTGTCGGTGGGCGCGATGTTGAAGTCACCCGTGAGCACGAAGGGACGCTCCGGTGTTGCCTCTGCCTCCAGCGCCTTGCGAAGAGCCGCCAGCCATTCGAGCTTGTAGGGATAGTGCGGGCTGTCGAGGGAGCGGCCGTTGGGCACATAGACCGACCAGATCCGCAGCGGGCCGCAGGTCGCACCGACGGCTCGAGCCTCGACGGCCGGTGGCTTGCCGATGAGTGCCGGGTCGTCCTCGTCCGCCGGCGGCGCATAGGCCGGCTGCCCCTCGAAGCCTCGGCTCACGTCGGTAAGGCCGATCCGCGACAGGATCGCGACGCCGTTCCACCGGCCCTCACCGTTGGCCGCGACTTCGTAGCCGAGCTCCTCGGCACGTTCGCCCGGGAACGCATCGCTCGCGCACTTGGTCTCCTGCAGACACAGCACATCCGGCTCGGCGAGCTCCAACCACTCGTTGAGCCGGGGGAGCCGGGCGCCGACGGAGTTGACGTTCCACGTCGCGATGCGCACACCCTCACCCTATGGTCCTGGCGTGGTCTCGGACGAGGCACTGGCCGCGCTGCCCAAGGCGCACCTGCACCTGCACCTGACCGGTGGGATGCGCCACGAGACGCTGGTCGAGCTGGCCGCGACTCACGGCATACGGCTGCCGGAACGCCTGACCGACGAGATCGCCGACGACTGGCGGGTGCTGGGCTGGGCGCGCTTCCAGCGTCTCTACGACCTCGCGCGTGGAGTGCTGCGCACGCGAGCTGACATCGAGCGATTGATCAACGAGATCGCCGAGGACGAGAAAGCCGCCGGCTCGCGCTGGGTGGAGCTGCAGGTCACGCCCACCGGCTACGCCGTGCGGCTCGGCGACGTGGTGACGGCGGTGGAGGTCTTCTGCGCGGCCGCTGAGGCCGCGCAGCGTCGTACCGGTGTCGGCGTCCGCCTGGTGGTGGCCGCCAACCGGACCCGGCCACCCTGGGAGGCGGAGATGCTGGCGCGACTCGCGGCCCGGTACCAGGACGCGGGCGTCGTCGGTTTCGGGCTGTCCAACGACGAACGAGTCGGCCGGGTCGAGGACTTCGCCAAGGCCTTCCGGATCGCGCGGGACGCGGGCCTGGTCGCGGTGCCGCACGCCGGCGAGCTGTTGGGCGCTTCCTCGGTACGACGAACGCTGGAGGAGCTGGCGCCGCGCCGCATCGGCCACGGTGTCCGCGCCGCAGAGGACGTGACGGTCATGTCCGCGCTCGCCGCGGCGGACGTCGCCTGCGAGGTGTGCCCGGCGTCCAACGTCGCGCTCGGCGTCTTCGAGGGTCACGAGGAGGTGCCGCTGCGACCGCTCGAGGAGGCGGGCGTGCCTGTGGTGCTGGCGGCGGACGACCCGCTCCTGTTCGGCGCCGGCCTGCTCGACCAGTACGCCGCCGCCCGCGACAGTCACGGCTACGCGGCGAGCGAGCTCGCCCGGTTGGCGCGTGCCTCGGTCGACTACTCGACGATGCCCGACGAGATGCGGGCACAGACGCATACAGACATCGACAGTTGGCTAACTCTCCGTGACGACTCCGGACGGGATGGGCTCGATTGATGCCCGGTTGGGCGGAATGTTCCCCCCAAGGTTCGGTGACTGTTGGTGAGCGCTTGGGTCACCGGAGTGCGCAAGTTGATCGTGCTTCGACACTCTTTCACCAGTGGCTCGACCCGGGCTGCGAGGCGAGCGTTGATCTGCCAGGCGATTCATGGTCGCCCAAGGCCTGGCGGGGAGCAGTGGCGAACCCGGCGCCTACCTCAACTGAAGGGCAGCACTATGAACAGGACCCGACGCTTGCTGGCTGTCGGCGGTTTGATGGCGGGCGGGCTCGCTTTGCTGCCTGCGACGTCTTTCGCAGCGGACAACTACAACCCGCCGAGCCAGATTCCCCAGCATGCCCAGTGCGGCACCGCCGCTGGCTCTGGTGCATTCGGGGCCCTCGGCAAGGACAACAACATGGCCGGTGGCGCCAACGGCTACCAGACGGGGATCAACAACTCGGCAGTCTGCGGAAATCGTTCGGGCAACTGATCCACGACGATGGGGCGGTCGGTTTCTTCCGGCCGCCCCTCTGACGTTCGCCGGTAGCCTGGTATGTCGTGCCCGCTAGGAACGATCTCCGTAACGTCGCGATCATCGCCCACGTCGACCATGGCAAGACGACGCTCGTCGACGCGATGCTCTGGCAGTCCGGCGTCTTCACCGCCCACCAGGCCGAGACCGAAGGCGCTGTCCGCGAACGCGTCATGGACTCGATGGACCTGGAGCGTGAGAAGGGCATCACGATCCTCGCCAAGAACACCGCGGTCCGGTACGGCGCCGTCACGATCAACATCGTCGACACGCCCGGGCACGCCGACTTCGGCGGTGAGGTCGAGCGCGGACTCGAGATGGTCGACGGCGTTCTGCTGCTCGTCGACGCGTCCGAAGGGCCGCTGCCGCAGACCCGTTTCGTCCTGCGCAAGGCGCTGCAGAAGCATCTGCCGGTTGTTCTCGTCGTCAACAAGGTCGACCGCAGCGACGCGCGCATCGCAGCGGTCGTCGACGAGTGCTACGAGCTCTTCCTCGACCTCGACGCGGACGAGCACCAGATCGAGTTCCCCATCGTCTATGCATCCGCCAAGGCCGGCCGCGCGTCACTCGAGCGGCCCAAGGACGGTGGGATGCCGGACAGCGAGGATCTGCGGTCGCTGTTCGAGACGCTGCTCGCCACCGTGCCGGCACCGTCGTACGAAGAGGGTGCGCCGCTGCAGGCGCACGTCACCAACCTCGACGCATCGCCCTACCTCGGGCGGCTCGCGCTCTGCCGAGTGCACAACGGCACGATGCGCAAGGGACAGCAAGTGGCGTGGTGCCGGACCGACGGCACGATCGAACGCGTCAAGCTGACCGAGCTGCTTGGCACAGAAGCGCTCGACCGCGTGCCGATCGACGAGGCCGGCCCCGGCGACATCGTCGCGATCGCCGGCATCGCTGACATCACGATCGGCGAGACGATCGCCGACCCAGACGATCCGCGACCGCTGCCGGTCATCACCGTCGACGAGCCGAGCCTCTCGATGACGATCGGCATCAACACCTCGCCGTTGGCGGGGCAGAGCGGCAGCAAGCTGACGGCGCGGCTGGTCAAGGCACGGCTCGATGTCGAGCTCATCGGCAATGTGTCCATCCGGTTGGTGCCGACCGACCGGCCGGACACCTGGGAAGTGCAGGGCCGCGGTGAGCTCCAGCTCGCCATCCTGGTCGAGATCATGCGACGCGAGGGCTTCGAGCTGACGGTCGGCAAGCCGCAGGTGGTCACGCGGATCATTGACGGCAAGGTGCATGAGCCGATGGAGCACTTGACGGTTGACATCCCCGAGGACTACCTCGGCGTCGTCACCCAGCTCATGGCTCTGCGCAAGGGCCGGATGGAGCAGATGGTCAACCACGGCACCGGCTGGGTGCGGATGGAGTACCTCGTTCCTGCACGCGGCCTCATCGGGTTCCGCACCGAGTTCCTCACCGAGACGCGCGGCACCGGATTGATCCATCACGTGTTCGACCGCTACGAGCCGTGGCACGGCGAGCTGCGTACCAGGCCGACGGGATCACTCGTCGCCGACCGGAAAGGTCCGGTGACGTCGTTCGCCCTGTTCAACCTCCAGGAGCGCGGCACGATGCTGATTCCGCCGACCACCGAGGTGTACGAAGGCATGATCGTCGGCGAGAACTCCCGCGAGGACGACATGGACGTGAACATC
>JAICMI010000019.1 GCA_025929315.1 Frankiaceae bacterium | reverse complement strand
GCAAGTACGAGAAGGACGAGGATCGGGACCACGTCGTCTTCCTCCTCCGCTGGGCTGACCGGTTGGTCAGTCTAGGTGTGTATGTGGGGCGTGCTAGGCGGCGGGTGCGAGCCGGTTGAGCGTCGTGATGATGCGGTCCATCGCGTCGCCGTCGCGCGTGTCACTGAGGTTGGCGAGCAGCTTGAGACAGAACCGCATCAGGGTTGGGTGGGGCAGGCCGTGTCGGGTGCAGAGCTTCATGACCGCCGGATGTCCGATCGCCTTGACGAATAGCCGTCCGACCGTGAAGTAACCGCCGTACTCCGCTTCAAGCGCGGCGGGATAGGACTCGAGCACGCGCTCGCGCCGCCGATCGTCGGCCTCGGCAACCGCTTGCGCGACGATCTCGGCGGCCAGCCGGCCGGACTCCATCGCGTAGGCGATGCCCTCGCCGTTCATCGGGTTCACCATGCCGCCGGCGTCGCCCACGAGCAGAGCCCCGTTGGCGTAGTGCGGCTTGCGGTTGAACGCCATCGGCAATGCGGCACCACGCGTCGGACCGGTGGAGTTCTCCTCGACGTAGCCCCAGTCCTCGGGGAGGTGGGCAAGCCAGCGGTCGAGCATCGCGCGGTAGTCGGTCTTGCCGAACGCGTCCGACGTGTTGAGGATGCCGAGCCCCACATTGCTGGTGCCGTCGCCGACGCCGAAGATCCACCCGTAGCCGGGCAACAGCCGACTCTGGCCGGGTGTCCCGTCCCACAGCTCGAGCCACGACTCGAGCCAGTCATCGTCATGTCGCGGCGAGCGGAAGTATTTGCGGTAGGCCACGCCCATCGGCCGGTCGTCGCGCTTGCGAATGCCGAGCGCGAGCGAGAACCGAGACGAGTTGCCGTCGGCGACGAGTGTCACCGGCGCGCTCACGGTCATGCCTTCGCGCGTCGTCACACCGCAGACCCGACCGCTGCCCTCGTCGAGCAGCGGCGCGGTGACAGTGGTGCCCTCGTAAAGGCGCGCACCCGCCTTCTGTGCGGCACGCGCGAGCAGCTCGTCGAAGTCCTGCCGCGGTCGCACCAACCCGTAGGACGGGAAGCTTGCGAGGTCGGGCCAGGGCACCTCGATGCGCATGCCCCCGCCGATGATGCGCAGCCCGTGGTTCTTGATCCAGCCCGGAAGTGCAGTGCCGTCATCCGCGAGCGTCTCGATGCCCATGGCGGTCAGCTGTTTGACCGCCCGCGGGGTCAGGCCGTCGCCGCAGACCTTCTCGCGCGGGAACGTCGACTTCTCGAGGACGACGACGTCGACGCCCGCTTGCGCGAGGTGGTAGGCCGCGGTTGCGCCACCGGGGCCGGCACCCACGATCACTACCTGGGCCTCATGCGAGGCGGGGACGCCGTGCGCCGCCTGCACGCTTTCCATGAAGCGACCCGCCCTCGAGAGATTGTGAATACCTTCACAAGTACCGGGAGGAGTCTAGTGCGCCGCTTCCGCGGGCCGCGAGGCGGAGTGGACCGCAACGACCCCGAACATCAGGTCACGCCAGGCCACCTGTTCCCAGCCCGCCGCGCGCATCGCCGCCGCCAGCTCGGGCTGGGTCAGCCAGTCCGCCGCGGACTCCGCGAGATAGGCGTACGACGAGGGGTCGGAGGACAGTATTCGCGCCAGTCGCGGCATGACCCGGCCGGTGTAGACCCGGTTGGCGAAGCGCATCGGGCGGGCCGGCGGCGTCGCCGTCTCGAGGACGACAAGGCGCCCTCCCGGCCGAGCGACGCGGCCGAGCTCGCGAAGCGCTCCCTCGACAGAGGCGACGTTACGCAGGCCGAAAGAGATGGTCACGACGTCGAACGTCTCGTCGCGAAAAGGCAGCCGCAGGGCGTCACCGGCGACGAAGGTCAGCCCCGGATGCCGCCGCCTGCCCTCGACGAGCATCCCCGCCGAGAAGTCGCAAGCGACAGTCGCGGCGCCGGCCTTGGCGAACGGAGCGGTCGAGGCACCGGTGCCTGCGGCCAGGTCGAGAATGCGCATGCCTTGTCTGGCACCGACGGCGCGCTCAACCTCGCGGCGCCAGCGCGGTTCCATGCCGAACGTCATGACGCGGTTCATGGCGTCGTAGCGCCCGGCAACCGCGTCGAACATCCGCGAGACATCCGCCGGCGCCTTGTCGAGCGTCGCCCTGGTCATGTCCTCCACCCCGCCCACCGACCACGCAGGGACGACTTCGTCGTCATCCTGCCTGCTTGCCGTCGCGGTGGTTGGCACGGAGCTCGCGGATCCGGGTGACCAGGTTGACGACGCTGGTGCCCTTCTCGAGGTAGATGTCGGCGCCGTACTTCAACGCCTTCTCGGCCTGCTCGCGCTGCTCGTAGGCAGAGAAGATGACGATGCTCGCCTCCGGCAGCCGTCGGCGGAGCTGCGGCAACGCCGCGAACCCATCCATGACCGGCATCGCGATGTCGAGCAGGACGATGTCGGGTTCGAGCTCGTCGGCTTTGGCGAGCGCCTGCGCGCCGTCGCCGACCGCGGCGACCACCTCGAAGTCGTCCTCCACTTCGAGGAGCACGGTGAGCAGCTCGCGGAGATTTGCCGCGTCATCGACGACAAGCACGCGCTCGCGCATGAGGTCTCCCGTCGCCGTTCAGCCGGTTCGATCGCTAGAGGTATTGCCCTGCATCGCGTCGACGTAGGCATCTTCCGACGCCGCGCTTGTGTCGATGCGGTCCCGAATCCGGCCGACCCGGCGCTCGACGACACCGCCGACGGCCAGCCGCTGCCGCTGCAGCAGGAACCACGACAGCAGACCGGAGACGAGCAGCGCGACGATCAGCAGCATCGCGCCGGACAGTCCAGCAACCCAGCCGAGGACGAGACAGATGACCAGCAGTCCCGCTCGCGCCAACGTGAAGACCACAATCGCCCGGCCGTCACGACGGCCGGGCGATTGCAGGAAAGTCACGGCCTGAGGCTACGCGTCGTTCGTAGGCGCCGTGACGTGCATCCGCCGCCAGAGCAGCACGCCGGAGCCGAGGATCAGCAGGCCGGCGATCGGCAGCAGCGGCGATCCGCCGGTGTCCGGCAGAGGCGCACCCTGCGGGCTGCTGGACGGTGTACGCGTCGTGCTCGGGGTCGCGACGTTGGCGCCCGGGGTCCACTGAGCGGTCTCGGACAGCTGGCCGAACGTCAGCGCGCCGGAGATGCCGGTCGGCACGCCGGGAAGTGCCAGCGCGGCCGGGAGGGTCAGCGACGGCAGCGTCAGCTTGACGCCCGTGATGGACGCCGACGCGAAGCGTGTCTTGCCCGTCGTCTTCGTCGACTTGGTCGGCGTGCCGATCGTCAGCGTCGGCGCGGTGAAGCTCACACCCGCCACGCTGTCGAGGACGGACGAGAGCGTGTTGGTGACGGTGCCGAGGGTCTTGGTCAGCGAGGCCAACGGAGTCAGGGCACCGAGCACGTGCACGGACCCGACATCGACGCTCGCGTCCGCCTTCGGCGTCTTGGCGGCGATCGCCGACGTGGTCACCTTGATGTTGCCGAGGGCTGCCAGCGGGTTGTCGTCGCCGGTGACGGCGCCGAGGACAGCGTTGATGAGGTCGGTGAGCGCCGTGACCAGCGCCTGTACGGCGTCAACAGCGTCCTGAGCCGTCTGGACCGCGGCCTCGGCCGTCTTCACCGCGGTGGCGAGAGCCCCGAGGTCGGCCACCGAGAGCGCGTCGACAACCGACTGCACGGCCGGAGCGAGTGCGAGGAACTGGTCGGCGGTTGTTCCGGTCGCGACGCCCGCCGGCAACGCGAGGGCCGGGATCGCGCCGAAGGCCGTGTTGAAGGCACCTGTCGCCGTGGTCAACGTGCCCTTGGCGGTGGTGAGCGTGCCGGTCGCGGCAGTCAGCGCGGAGGTGGCTGCGTCGAGGTTCTTGGGCACCGTGCCGCCGACCGCTGCTTGCGCAGAGTCCACCGCGTCGTTCGCCGTCTTGACAGCACCACTAGCGGTCGAGGTGACCAGACCCGCGAGCTGTGTCAGCTTGCCCTGGGTCAGCTGGTCGAGCAGTCCGTTCAGGTCGAGGCCCAGCGACGCAAGCAGGTCATTCAGCGACGGGAGCGACAGCGAGCCGAGGGTGAGCGACTTCTCCGCCCTCGCCTTGGAGCTCGTCACCGCGGCCACGTCACTGAGGCTGGCGGCCTTGAGATTGAGCGGAACCGTCAGCACCGTGACCTTGCCGAGCGCCTTGAGCGCAGCCGAGGCGAGCACGCCCGTGGCGTCGTCAGCAGCCTTGACGCCGAACGTCGGCCCGGTGACGCTGCCGAGACCTGCTGGCAGGTCCACCGACTTCGGCGTCGCCGGCACGGTGGAGCTGCTGCTGCTCGGAGTGATCGTCTGCTGTCCCACCGGGCCCGTGAGGGTCGAGTCGATCGGCGTGACGACCAGCTTGGCCTGGTGCGGCTTCGTCGTCGTACCTGCGACGGCGGCGATCTGTCCGGCAGTGATGGTCGTGCCCGACAGCGTCACCCGGAGAATCGCCAGGCTCGACGTCGCGGCCCCCTTCGAAGCCGTCGAGCTCGACGCTGCACCGGCCGGCAGGCTCAGTGCCGCAACTGCGGAGACGGTCAAAGCGGCAAGTGCGGGACGACGCAGCTGTCGAGACAGATGCACGGGTACCCCCTAGGCAGGCGGAAGCGGACGAAGCGCATCAGCGCGGTCAAAGCCTCACCACCCGCTGTCGTGGTGTCCATGGCTCGATGTGACTAGTCGGGGTGGCATTCGGGTGACGCGAACCGCCCACAGGGCCAAACGACGGAACTTTTGTCTCAATCACCTGACGGAGCGGCTTTCCGCGTGTAGACACTTTCCTAACCGCGATGAGGCGGACCGGACCTGGAGGGGACACGTGGAAGCACGAGAGCGGCTGTTGACGCCCGGCGAGGTGGCCAGTCTCTTCCGCGTCGACCCGAAGACGGTGACGCGTTGGGCTGCGGCCGGCCGCATCAGCAGCATCCGCACCCCCGGCGGCCACCGCCGGTTCCGGGAGTCAGAGGTCCGGGCGCTTCTCCGCGGCGAGGTCGGCGGCGGCGCCGCTGCCCCCGCCCCGCGTCAGTCGGTCGAGGACGAGCCCGCCCGCTCCTGACGTCCGCGCTAGCTCACGCCTGCGTATGAGTGCAGGCCGGTGATGACGGTGTTGACGACGTAGTAGTCGACCATCAGGCACGCGAAGCCGATCAGAGCCAGCACCGACGCGCGCCGACCACGCCAGCCGGCGGTAGCCCGTGCGTGCAGGTAGGCGGCGTAAGCAAGCCACGTGATGAACGACCACGTCTCCTTGGGGTCCCAGCCCCAGTAGCGACTCCAGGCCTGCTCGGCCCAGATCGCCCCGGCCATGATCGCGAAGGTCCACACCGGGAAGGCGAACGCCACGACGCGATAGGCGAGGCGGTCGAGGACCTCGGCCGCCGGCAGCCACCCC
The DNA here is from genome assembly GCA_025929315.1 of Frankiaceae bacterium. Classification (GTDB taxonomy): domain Bacteria; phylum Actinomycetota; class Actinomycetes; order JAFAQI01; family JAFAQI01; genus DATBDO01. The sequence goes on along the minus strand of JAICMI010000019.1, from coordinate 23,288 downwards.
ATCAGGCCGCCGCCGCGCGCGCGCTCGAACTCCACTGCGGCAGCGGTTCCGGGGCCGACGCCGACAGCTGTGCGACGCTCCCAGCGGTCCTTAAGCAGATAGAGGGTGGTGACCACCCCGGACACCATGAACGCGCCGCTCGCAGTGATCGCGGCGACGACATGGATCTTGATCCAGTAAGAGTTGAGCGCCGGCACGAGAGGCCCGGCGTTTGCATAGAGCACGGTGCCGGCAAGGCCGAGATAGAGGACAACCGGCGCCATCACGAATGCGCCGAGGAAGCGCACCTGCTGGCGAGTCAGCAGCACCAGAAACACCGTGACCGCTACGAGCGCCACCATCGACGAGAACTCGTACATGTTGCCCCACGGCACGCGATGCGCCGCGAAACCGCGGGTGACCACCGAGCCGACGTGCGCACCCCAGCCCGCGATGGTCAGGGCGACCGCCACCCGGCCGGCGACGACGGCGCGAGAGCCTGCATTCCGCCGCCCGAAGGCGAACTCCGCGGCATAGCCGAGCATCGCCAACGCGTAGCCGGCCACAGCCCAGACCAGCAGGACGTCGCTGACGTGAGCGAGATGCATGTTGGGGAGCAGCGGGCCTCAGTCCTTCATCCGTTGCACCAGTGAGTCGAACTCCTGGCGGAAGCCGTCGGGATCCGTACGCGGCAGTCCGGCAGCGGTAACCACGCTACGCCGCGCACCATCGCCGTCATCAACCGGCGTCGCGCGCAACCAGAACCGGCGCCGTCGTACACGCAACGAACCGAGCAGTCCCGCGATGACGAGGATCGCGGCGACGAGCACGACCTTCTTTCCCGGATCGTGCGCCACCTGGAACGTCGCCCACTGGTCGACGCCGGCGAACCGGACGGTAGTCCCGTCCGGCAGCCGCCAGCTCTGTCCCGGCGACAGCTGACGGTTGGCGAGATGGTGCAGCGAGGCGACCGGCAGGTCGTAGACGGACTGCGGCACGCCGGAGTCGAGCCCGAGGTCGCCGCGCCAGGCGGCCAGGGACAGCACCGGGTTGCGGGCGGCCGGGAACGACGACCGCGGCCCGAGCGGCGTCGTCTCAAAGGTCGGGTAGAAGAAGCCGGTCAGGCCGAGCTGATGCGGCAGCCCGTTGGGCACCTTGACGACACCGTGCGAGGCAAACATCCCGTCGTCCGGCAGGAAGGGCGTGTCGCTGTCGAAGACCAGCCGGCCGCTCGGACTGCGCACTTGGATGTGCAGTGCATAGCCATGCCCGATCAGGTAGACGTTGGCGCCGGACGCCGCAAGCGGATGGTTGACGCGGACGTCATGCGTCGAGGTGGCAGCGCCGGGCTGAGCCTGATAGTCGACGAGAGCGTCGAAGGATCGCGGTTCTCCCGAGGCTTCGTAGGTCGCCTTGAACTGCCGGAGCGTGAACGAGAACGGCGAGAGCTGGCTGTCGCTGTAGAGCCGCGACGGTTCGAAGATGTCGTAGGAGCTACGGACGTTGGCGAAGCCTTGACCTTGTACGACGAGGACGGTGCCTTTGTAACCGAACAAGCCACCCAGTGCGATGCCGGCGAGCAGGACGACGAGAGAGACGTGGAAGACGAGGTTGCCGGTCTCGCGCAGGTAGCCCTTCTCCGCCGCGACGCTCACCCCGCCGTCGGGTTCGGTGCGCACCTCGGTGCGCCAACGGTGACGCCGCAACGCGCTGCATGCGTTTGCCACCACATCGTCGACGGCCAGGCCGGACGACCACGTCTCGTTGACGGGAAGCCGATCGAGATGCCGCGGCGTCGGGGGTGGTGCCTTGCGTAGTGCTCGCGCGTGCAATCGGATTCGCGGGACGAGACAACCGATGAGCGAGATGAACAGCAGCAAGTAGATCGCCGCGAACCACGGCGCAGCAAACACGTCGAACAGCGACAGATGGTCCAGGAAGGGCCCGAGATGCGGATGGTTCGCGAGGAACGCGTCGACCTTGACCGGGTTGAGTCCGCGCTGCGGCAACAACGTGCCCGGGATCGCAGCGAGCGCGAGCAACGTGAGCAGCAGCAGCGCGGTGCGCATGCTGGTCAAGTGCCGCCAACCGCTGCGCGCCAACGGCGCAGTCGACAACCGCGTCGCCTCGCTCTCGCGGACGTCGCTCGCCGGTTCGGTGGTCGTCAGCACCATGTCAACAAGGGGCGGTGTAGGTCGGGAACAAGTCGCGCAGGTCGTTGGACAGCCTCGTCCATTCGCCCGTCAGCAGCAGGACGCCGACAGCGATGAGCAGTGCCGCGCCGGTCCAGATGACGATGCTGTAGTGCCGCTTGACCACGGCGAAGGCACCCAGCGCGCGCCGGAACGCAACGCCGGCAACGACGAACGGGATGCCTAGACCGGCGCAGTAAACGGCAGTGAGCAGTGCACCGCGTCCCGCCGTTGCCGAGCTGTCTGCGTAGGAGAGGTTGAGTACGACGCCGAGCGTCGGGCCGATGCACGGCGTCCAGCCCACGGCGAACAGCATGCCGAGAAGGGGCGCGCCGGCGAGGCCTGCGCGCGGTAACCGATGGAACCGCCATTCGCGTTGCAGCCTCGGCAGCAGTCCCAGGAACACGACGCCCAGCAGGATCGAAACGACACCGCCCACGCGGTTGACGACGGTCTGGTGTTCCAGCAGGTGGCTGCCGATGTTGCCGAACAACGCGCCTTCGCTGACGAAAACGGCGCTGAAGCCGACGACGAAAAGCATCGCCCCGACGAGCACCCGTCGTGTTCGCACTGGAACCTGCAGATGTGTCGCGACGGCGGTACCCGGGCCGTCGCTGACCGCCGGGGTGCCGGCGAGGTCGGCGCCGGACAGCCCGGTGACGTAGGACAGGTAGCCGGGGACGAGCGGCAGGACGCACGGCGAGAGGAACGACACCAACCCCGCGAACAGCGCCACGGGGAGCGCGAGCAGCAACGAACCGTCGGCGAGGTTGGCGCAGGTGGTACCTGCGTCCGCCAGCACCGGGCCGATCATGCGCGCTCCTGTACGGCGCGATGAACGAGGCCGCTCAGGGTGGTGTAGAGGATCGCGCCGCTGTGCCGCGCGGCGATCCGTCCCTGACGGTCCAGCACGATCGTCGTCGGGGTCGCGTTGGGCGGCATCCCGCGGAAACGCAGGGCGAGAAGGTTGGACGGGTCAGACAGGCTCGGATAGGTCACGTGATGGCTACGCGTGAATGACTCCGCCGATGAGGCAGTTTCCTTGATGTCGACGCCGATGAACTCCACGCCCTGCTGCGCGGTGTCCCGGTGCACCTGTTCGAGTGCGCGAATCTCGCCGGTGCACGGTCCGCACCAGCTGCCCCAGAAGTTGACGACGACGACATGTCCTCGCCACCGGTCCAGGTCGAAGGACGAGCCGTCAAGCAACGTGCCGGTGACTCCGCTGACCGTGCTGCGATGACCGGGCGCGATCCAGGTGGTGGCCTGATCGCCCGGGCCGTAGCCGAGACTCCCGCTCACGTCCTGGCTGACCGCGTGGTTGCCTGAGCAGGCAGCCGCCCCGAGAACGACAGCCGACAACGCAACAAGACGGCGGAGCATCAGTCCCATTGTGCGTCTGGTCACGCGCCGCCGACTCGTGAGCGACCGGCGGCCCCCGCCGGCTCCTCGTACCGAACCGACTCGATCCGGTCGCCTTCGTACAGGAACGATGTGATCGAGGCGAGCGCACACTCACGACGGTCCGGGCGATGCCAGAGCCGGCGCCCTTCGACGGCGCGCCTGGTCACCCAGATCGGCAGCTGGTGGCTGACGAGCACTGCCTCGCCGCCCTCGGCCTTCGACCGGGCGTCCGCGCACGCCGCCAGGACCCGGGCGGCCACCTCGGTGTAGGGCTCGCCCCACGACGGCCGGAAGGGGTTGTAGAGCCTGCCCCAGTTGGCCGGCCGCCGCAGCGCGCCGTCACCCACGCCGAACGTGAGCCCCTCGAAGTGGTTGCTGCTCTCGATCAGCCGCTCGTCGATCTGGATGTCGAGCCCGAACTGCGCAGCGATCGGCTCAGCGGTCTGGACGGCTCGCTCGAGCGGCGAGGAGACGACCGCTCGGACATCACGTCCGGCCAGTGCCGCCGCCACTGTCTTGGCCATGGCCTCGCCGGCGTCCGACAACCGGAAACCGGGCAGCCTGCCGTAAAGCACTCCGGTCGGGTTGTAGACCTCACCGTGCCGGACGAGGTTGACGACCGTCCGCTCACTCACGAGGCATCAGCCGCGGCGTTGGCGGCGCGCTTGGCTGCCGACGCGATCCGGTCAAGTGCTCTGTCGTCGTGCGCGGCCCCGACGAACCATGCCTCGTAGGCGGACGGCGGCAGATGTACGCCGTTGTCGAGCATCGACCGGAAGAAGGCAGCGAACTTGTGCACGTCCTGGGTGCGCGCCGTCGCGTAGTCGACGACCGCGTCGTCGGTGAAGAACACGCTGAACAAGTTGCCTGCCGTGTTGACCCGGTGAGCCACCCCGGCCTCCGTGAGCGCGGTGCCAACGAGCTCTGCGACGGTCGCAGCGGTGCGGTCGAGGTGTGCGTAGACCTCGTCCGTGCAAAGCCGCAGCTGCGCAAGTCCGGCGGCGACGGCGATCGGGTTCCCAGACAACGTGCCGGCCTGGTAGACCGGCCCGGCCGGCGCGAGCTGTTGCATCAGCTCGGCCCGCCCACCGAACGCCGCCGCGGGCAGTCCGCCGCTCATGACCTTGCCGAAGGTGAAGAGGTCAGCGGCGACCTGCTCGAGACCGAACCAGCCCGCCGGTCCGACGCGGAAGCCGGTCATCACCTCGTCCATGACGAGCAGCGCCCCGTGGTCGGCCGTCAGCCGGCGCAGCGCCGCGTTGAAGCCGGGCTGTGGCGGAACGACGCCCATGTTGGCGGCGGCGGCTTCGGTGATGACGCACGCGATGTCTGCGCCGTGACGCTCGAAGGCCGCCTCGACCGCGGTGACGTCGTTGTAGGGCAGCACGATCGTGTCCGCGGCAGCCGCGCCCGTGACACCGGGCGAGTCGGGCAAGCCGAACGTCGCGACGCCGCTGCCCGCTCCGGCGAGCAGCGCATCGACATGCCCGTGATAGCAGCCGGCGAACTTGACGATCTTGCTGCGACCCGTGACACCACGCGCGAGCCGGACCGCACTCATGGTGGCCTCGGTGCCGGAGTTGACCAGGCGGACCTGCTCGACCGGCGAGACCCGGCGAACGATCTCTTCGGCGAGCTCCACCTCGCCTTCGCTCGGAGCGCCGAAGGACAGTCCGCGGCCCGCGGCCGCCCGGACGGCCTCGACGACGGCCGGATGCGCGTGGCCGAGGATGGTCGGCCCCCACGAGCAGACGAGGTCGACGTAGTCGTTGCCGTCGACGTCAAAGAGATAAGCGCCCTCGGCTCGGGCAATGAAGCGAGGCCCGCCACCCACTGCCCCGAAGGCGCGTACCGGCGAGTTGACCCCGCCCGGCGTCACCTGCTGCGCGCGGGCGTAAAGCGCACGCGAAGCATCAGTACCCGACACCATGCCATCCTCGCATTCATGGCTGAGCTGCTTGACGACGTGACGGTGCGAGACTGGTTGGAGAGCTACGGGTCGTGGCAACGGGCGGGACAGGAAATCACCCGCTCCGTCGAATGCTCGTCGTTCCCGGCGGCGATCGCGCTCGTGCAGCAGGTCGGGGACGAGGCAGAACGGCGCGACCACCATCCGGACATCGACATCCGGTGGCGAACGGTTCGATTCACGCTGTCGACGCACAGCGCCGGCGGGCTGACTCAGCGAGACCTGGACTTGGCTGCCGAGATCGATCGACTGGCAGGATCGGCACATGGCTGACTTCGGGATCGACGTCGACCCAGGCGAGGTAGGCCTCGACGAGCAGCGGCTTGCGCGCATCGACGCGCACTTCCGCGGCTACGTCGACGCCGGCAAGCTGCCGGGTTGGCAGGTCATGGTCAGCCGTCGTGGCAAGGTCGCGCACTTCTCGTCGTACGGCGTGGTTGACAGGGAAGACGGCCGCCCCGTGGAGGCCGACACGGTGTGGCGCATCTATTCCATGACCAAGCCCGTCACGTCGGTCGCCGCGATGATGCTGTGGGAACAAGGCAAGTTCGACCTGTCGGACCCGATCAGCAAATGGCTTCCCCAGTTCACGGACCAGCGCGTCTACACCGGCGGGTCCGCCGCGAAGTTCTCGACCGTGCCGGCCACTGAGCCCATTCGCGTCTGGCACCTGCTCACGCACACCGCCGGACTGACTTATGGCTTCCACCGGGTGCACGTCACCGACGAGATCTACCGCAACGCCGGGTTCGAGTTCGGCAACCCGCGAGGACTCGACCTCGCCGGTTCGGTCGAGGCATGGGCGCAGCTGCCGCTGGCGTTCAACCCGGGAACCGAGTGGCTCTACTCGGTCGCAACCGACGTGCTCGGCCGACTTGTCGAGGTCGTCTCGGGCCAGCCGCTGGACCAGTTCTTCGCCGAGCACATCTTCGCGCCGCTGGGCATGACCGACACCGGTTTCTACGTCGAGGACGAACGGCAGCACCGGCTGGCCACGCTGTATGCGATGCCGGCAGGCGGCCGGGAGCTTGTGCGGTTCGACCAGATGGGCAAAGCAGCGCTTACGCCCCCGCGCGTGCTGTCCGGCGGGGGTGGACTCGTGTCGACGACGCGCGACTACGCCCGCTTCACCTGGATGCTGCTGGGCGGCGGTGCCTACGACGGAGCGCGCTTGCTCTCACCGCGAACAGTGCGGTTGATGACGAGCAACCACCTGCCCGGTGGCGCCGATCTGCAGGCTTACGGTCGGCCGCTGTTCGCCGAAGTGCGCTACGACGGCGTCGGCTTCGGGCTGGGATTCGCCACCCTGCTCGATCCCGCTGTCGCCAAGGTGGCCGGCAACGCCGGGGAGTTCAACTGGGGTGGACTCGCCAGCACCGCGTTCTGGGTCGACCCGGTCGACGAGATCACCGTCGTGTTCATGACGCAGCTGATGCCGTCGAGCACCTACCCGTTGCGACCCCAACTGCGCCAGCTCGTCTACCAAGCCGTGACCGAGTAGGACGCATTATCCCGCGTTTCTCGACTCCGCAGGTCGGGGTTCAGGGCTTGCGAAGTGTGATGCGCAGGACTCCGCCGAACGTCCGAACGCGAGGTCGCCGCAGCGCACTGCGCGTCGGACAATTGCCACAGAGGCCGGCCGCAGGGGTGCGCAAGCTGCGTTGTACGGCGCGCGCGTTTCCGCGTCCCCGCGGGGACGCCGTGTCTGAGCCCCTTCGACAGCGGTCATCGCGGACAACGGTCGGCTGCTCAACCGCAACCCCAAAAGCCTGGCGGATTCCGCCGAGCGACAACGGCGCACCTTCGCGTGGAAATACTGCGGCGTCGATGTCGCCATCGGCGAAGGTCTGCCCGACTAGCTGACCGGCGTGAGTGTCTTCGCAAGGACGACGAAGTGCAGGTCGTCTCGACGAGGTAGGCCGAACCTCTCGTCGCCGTAGGGGAACGGGCGCGTCTCACCGGTTCGCCGGTAACCACGCCGCTCGTACCACGCGATCAGCTCGGCTCGTTGTCCGATGACCGTCATCTCCATGAGCTCGGCGCTAAGTTCGGTGCGCGCATAACGCTCGGCTTCGATGAGCAAGTTCGCGCCGATGCCTGCGCGTTGCACCTGCGGGCGCACCGCGAACATGCCGAAGCAGACAACGTCTTCGTCACGTCGATCGAGCCGGCAACAAGCGGCTATCCGGCCACTCTCGTCCATCGTCAGCAGCAGCAGCGACGACAGGGCTGCGACTGCCGCTGCGACCGCCTCGACGTCCGTGCGTTGACCGTCCAGCAGATCGGCTTCCGTCGTCCAGCCGGCCCGACTGGCATCACCGCGGTACGCGGACTCGACGAGCTCGACGATCGCCGGCACATCCTCGATCGTCGCGACACGGATGTTCAGAGCAGGCGGGCGAACTCGGTCGCCCAATAGGTCAACACGATGTCCGCACCCGCGCGCTTGATCGACGTCAGCAGCTCCAGGATGGTGCGTTCGCGATCGAGCCAGCCGTTTGCCGCGGCCGCTTCGACCATGGCGTACTCACCCGAGACCGAATAGGCCGCCACGGGCACGTCGACCGCGTCGGCGATCCGTCGTACGACGTCCAGGTAGCCGACGGCCGGCTTGACCATCACGAGGTCGGCGCCTTCGGCAATGTCTAGCCTTGCTTCCCGAACGGCCTCATCGGATGAGCGTGCCGGGTCCTGCTGGTAGGACGCGCGATCTCCGAACTGCGGAGAACACTCGGCGGCGTCACGGAAGGGCCCGTAGAACGCACTTGCATACTTGGCGCTGTAGGCCATGATGCCGACGTCGTGGTGACCGGCACCGTCCAGCGCGGCGCGTATCGCCGCGACCTGTCCGTCCATCATTCCGCTGGGACCGACGAACTGTGCACCGGCCGCTGCTTGAGCAACGGCGATCGACGCATAGCGGCGCAGAGTCGCATCGTTGTCGACCTCGCCGGTCTCGGTGAGCACACCGCAGTGACCGTGGTCGGTGTATTCGTCGAGGCACAGGTCGGCCATGACGACCGCCGCGTCGCCCACTTCGGACACGGTGTCCCGCAGCGCCACCTGTACGACGCCATCCGGATCATCGGCACCAGAACCGCGGGCGTCCTTGACCGCAGGGATGCCGAACAGGATCAGACCACCGACACCGGCAGCAACTGCCTCCGCGACAGCCTTACGCAGCGACTCACGGGTGTGCTGGACAACGCCAGGCATCGATGGCACCGGCACCGGCGCGTCGATGCCCTCCTTGACGAACAACGGCAGCACCAGGTCGGCGGGGCTCAACCGCTCCTGCGCAACGAGCCGGCGCACTGCAGCGGTCTGCCGCAGCCGACGTGGCCGCACGCTCAGCGCGCCGGGCTCGGTCACTTGCTCTTCTTGGTCCGAGTCGTTGCCTTGGCGCGGTTGGCCTTGCCGGGCGGCAGCGGGTCATCGGCCTCGCGACGACTGCGGCCGAACTCGGCAAGCGCTTCGGCCAGCAACGACGCCGACGGCGTCGGTGCCGTGACATCCACCCGCAGGCCGAGCTCCTCCGCTGTCGCTGCGGTCTGCGGACCGATGACCGCGATGACCGACGAGGCGTGCGGCTTGCCGGCGATACCGACCAGGTTGCGCACCGTCGACGACGATGTGAACAGCACCGCGTCGAAACCGCCCGTCTTGATCGCCTCGCGGATCTCCGCCGGCGGCGGGGCGGCTCGCACGGTGCGGTAGGCGGTGACGTCGTCGACCTGCCAGCCGCGTTCGCCCAGCCCGGCCACCAGCGTCTCGGTCGCGATGTCGGCGCGCGGCAGGAACACTCGGTCCAGCGCGTCATAGACATCGTCGTAAGCCGGCCAGTCCGCGAGCAGTCCGTCACTCGACTGCTCACCGCTCGGCACCAGCTCGGGCGTGATGCCCCAGGCGCGCACCGCATCGGCGGTCTGCTCACCGACGCAGGCGACCTTCACGCCTGCCAGCGCGCGCGCATCGAGGCCGAGCTCTTCGATCTTTTCGCGCACCGCGCGAACCGCGTTGGTCGAGGTGAACGCGACCCACGCATAACGACCGCTGACGAGCCCGCGGATGGCGCGATCCATTGCCTGTGGCGTGCGCGGTGGCTCCACGGCAATCGTCGGGACCTCGACCGGAACAGCGCCGTAAGAGACGAGCTGCTCGGACAAGGCCGCGGCCTGCTCCTTCGTCCGAGGTACGAGAACTCGCCAGCCGAACAACGGCTTGGTCTCCCACCAGGACAGACGTTCCCGGAGGCGTACGACGTCACCGACGACGGCGACCGCGCTCGGCGCAATGCCGATGGCCTCCTTCTCCACCGCGTCGAGCGTCGACACGATCGTGTGCTGCTGACGGGTCGCGCCTTCGGCGGTCAGCGCGATCGGTGTGTCACCGCGACGACCGTGCTCGACGAGTGACGCGGCGACCTTGCCGATCGTCTTGGCGCAGCGCAGGAGGACGAGCGTGCCGCTGGCCGAGGCGAGAGCCGCCCAGTCAGGCTCAGGGGCGTCCGAGCCGGCATCGACGATGTGCACTGCGTGCGACTTCTTGTCGGTGATCGGGATGCCCGCGTAAGCCGGCACCGCGGTGATGCTGGGGACGCCGGGAACGAGCTCGATCGTCAGCTTGGCCTTGGCACACGCTTCCGCTTCTTCGGCGAGGCCTGCGAACAAGGTCCCGTCGCCGTCGAGAAAGCGCACGACGTGGCGGCCTTCCTTCGCCGGCGTCACGAGTGCCTTACCTCGCTCCGCCGGCTCCATCCGGGTCGGGTCGACGACCTCGACGTCGGCACGGCAGTGCGCAGTCGCCTCCTCGCGCAGGCGTCGCTCGACGACGACGACGTCCGCGTCAGCGAGCGCCTCTGCGGCGCGCAGGGTGATCAACCCCGGGTCACCCGGGCCTCCACCGACAAAGGTGACGGTGCCGAGCTTCTTCTTGGTGCGTGAGGTGGTCACGGGTTCTCCCCGATCAGGTCTGCCGCGCCCTCGTCGATCATTTGCGCGGCCAGACGGATGGCGAGCTCGTTGCCTTCGGCGACGGGCCCGGTTGCGGACATGCGAAGCGCACGACTGCCGTCAACCGCGACGACAGCTGCACGCAGGTAGAGCTCTGGTCCTTCATCTCCCTCTGCGACGTCGGCAAGCGCACCCACAGGAGAGGTGCAGCCGGCTTCGAGCCGCGCGAGCACGAGACGCTCAGCGGTGACTGCGGCACGGGTCGACTCGTCGTCGAGCAGCGTCGCGAGCAGTGTCGCCAAGGAGTCGTCGTCACGTCGACATTCGAGAGCGAGGGCGCCTTGGCCCGGGGCGGGCAACATCTGCGCCGGGTCGATGATCTCGGCGGCTTCGTCCAGCCGATCGAGCCGCGCGAGCCCGGCGGCGGCGACGACCACCGCGTCGACCTCACCCTCGGCGACCTTGCGCAACCGCGTGTCCACGTTGCCGCGAATCGGTACGACGGAAAACCCCAGCCCGGTCGCGAGCAGCTGCGCCGCCCGGCGTGGAGACCCGGTCCCGACGACAGCACCGACGGGTAGCTCCGCCAAGGCGAGACGGTCGCGCGACACGAGCGCGTCGCGGGGATCCGCCCGCTGCGGGATCGCAGCGACGACGAGCTCCGCGGCCTCGGCGGTCGGCAGGTCCTTGAGTGAGTGCACCGCCAGGTCGATGTCGTCGGCCAGCAGCCGCTGGCGCAGCTCCGCCACAAAAACGCCCGTGCCGCCGAGAGCGGTCAACGCCTGCGCCGACCGGTCGCCTGCGGTGACGATCTCGACGAGCTGCACATCGTGTCCACCAAGCCGCAACGCCTCAGCGACGGCCTGCGCCTGTGCGAGCGCAAGCGCAGATCGACGGGTGCCGAGGCGCAACGTTCGCGCCTGCACGGTCGCGCTCACTGGCGGTCCTCGACAACGACGTCGGCTCGTGCCACTGCTTCGGTGGCGGACGGGTCGAGGGCGAACAGCTCGCGGAGCACGTCGGCGTAGGAGTCGCCGCCGGGCGAGCCGGCCAGCTCTTTCACCCGCACGGTCGGTGCGTGCAGCAGCTTGTCGACCACGCGCTCGACCGCGACAGCGATTTCGTGCTCGGTTCGTTCGTCGAGGTTGGGCAGCCGGCCGCGGAGTCGTTGCAGCTCCAGGTCCACCACCTGTTGCGCGCGTGCGCGCAGGGCGGCGACCGTCGGCGCGACGCGCTCCGACCGTTGCTTGGTGAGGAACGACGCGACCTCTTCGGTGACGATGTGACGAGCGGCATCAACGTCAGCGGCGACCGACTCGTTCTCGAGAACGGAACGCAGCGAGTCGAGGTCGATGACGGTCACGCCCTCGATCTCGCGAACGGCCGGCTCGACGTCGCGCGGCAACGCGAGATCCAGGATGAACAACTGACGCCCCGGTCGCGACGACATCGCGTCACGCACCGCGTCTGCAGACACGACAGTGCCGACCGCACCGGTGCACGACACGACGAGGTCCGCATCCGCGAGATAGGAGGGCAACTCGGCGGAATGACCGGCGACCCCGTCCAGAGAAGCGGCAAGGCGCTCTGCCCGGGATGGTGTGCGGTTGACGATGGCGATCGAGCCGACGCCCCGGCGGCGCAACGTCGTACCGGTGAGCCCGCTCATCGAGCCGGCACCGACGACGACGCATGCCCGTCCGCCCAGACCACCCAGCGACTGGTCGGCGAGGTCGAGACCGACGCTGACGAGCGACCGGCCGGCCTGGTCGATGCCCGTCTCTGCATGCACACGCTTGCCCGCGTGGAGTGCGTGGTCGACAAGCGGACCGAGCGCCCGTGCGACCGCGCCACTTTCGCGCGCGACCTGAGCCGCATCGCGGAGCTGACCGAGGATCTGGTGCTCGCCGACCACCATCGAGTCGAGTCCGGCGGCGACCTCGAACAGGTGTTGGACGGCGCGGTCCTCGTAGTGCACGTAGAGGTGCTCGGTGAGCTCCTCCAACGAGACCCCGGTGCGCTCGACGATGCGCTCGGTGACGTCCTGCACACCGCCGTGGAACTTGCGCACATCGGCGTAGACCTCGAGCCGGTTGCACGTCGCCAGGACCACGGCTTCGTCGACGTGTTCTGCGGTTATCGCGTCGGCGATGAGCTTGCCCTGGCCGTCGTCCGGCAGCGCAGTCCGCTCGAGCACCGTGACCGGCGCGGAGCGGTGCGACAGACCGACGACCAAGAGGCTCACGAAGCGGCGCCTGCGGAGCGGACATCGTCGGGAACGGCTGCGCCTGGCTCCGCGTGGATGCCCGCGGCCTTGCGCTGCTCGTGAAAGGCCAAGATCTGCAGCTCGATCGAGAGGTCGACCTTGCGAACGTCGACCGCCTCTGGCACCGCCAGCACGGTCGGGGCAAAATTGAGGACACTGGTCACGCCGCACGCGACGAGGCGGTCGCACACGTCCTGTGCTGCGCCTGCCGGGGTTGCGATGACGCCGATGGAGATCTCGTGCTCCTTGATGACGACTTCGAGCTCGTCGAGGTGGCGGATCTCGAGGCCGACGATCTCCTCGCCGACGCGTGCCGGGTCAGCGTCGACGAGCGCCGCGATGCGGAAGCCGCGCGTCGCAAAGCCGGCGTAGTTGGCAAGCGCGTGACCGAGGTTGCCGACGCCGATGATGGCCACCCGGTAGTGCTGGGTGAGACCGAGGGCTCGAGAGATCTGGTAGACGAGGTACTCGACGTCGTAGCCGACTCCCCGAGTCCCGTAGGAACCGAGATGCGACAGGTCCTTGCGCAACTTGGCCGATCCGACACCAGCCGCGGCCGCCAGCGCCTCGGACGACACGGTCCCCACGTCAGAGTCGGCAAGAGCGCTCAGCACGCGCAGGTAGACCGGCAGCCGGGCGACGGTCGCTTCCGGGATCTCGCCCTTGCCGAGCGGGCGCGACGCGGCAGCGCGAGGCACCTGCATCAACGTCTCCAACCACCGGGTTCCGTTGAGTTTACGACGCTTGTGAACGTATGCACAAAGAGCTTGTGCGCTTGTGCTTCTCATCGGGGATGCGATGCCGTCGCGGGAAACCGAGCGTGTTTGGATAGCAAGTCATGACGGACTGGGGCCGCATCGCCGAGGACGGCACGGTCTATGTCCGTGTCGCGGACGGCGAACGTGCGATCGGGTCCTGGCAGGCGGGTTCGCCGGATGAAGGCCTGGCGTTCTACACGCGCAGGTACGACGACCTCGCCGCCGAGGTCAGCGTGCTCGAAGCACGCATAACCACGCCGTCCGTCGACCCGCGCACCGTTGCCGCCACGGCAGCCAAGCTCAAGGAGTCGCTAGCGACCGCGAGCGTCATCGGCGATCTCGCCGACCTCGACCGTCGGCTCGACGGCGTCCTGGCCCAGGTCGAGACGCGACGCGCAGCGATCGCCGAGTCGCGGGCGGCTGCGGCTACCGCCGCGGCAGAACGCAAGCGGGGCCGCGTCGCCGAGGCGCAGCGACTGTCGACCAGCACTGACTGGCGCGCGACCGGCGACCGCTTCCGCGCAATCGTCGACGACTGGAAAAAGATCCGTGGCGTCGACCGCAAGACCGACAGCGAGCTGTGGGAGCAGCTGTCCGCGGCACGCCGCGAGTTCGACAAGCGCCGCCGGACACACTTCGCCGACCTCGACAAGCAGCGCACACAGTCGGCGGAGCGCAAGGAGCAGCTCGCCGCCGAGGCCGAAAAGCTGGCGGACTCCGACGACTGGGCTGCAACGGCGCGGCGCTTCCGTGACCTCATGACCGAGTGGAAGTCGGCCGGTCGTGCCGGGCGCGACGTCGACGACGCGCTGTGGGCGCGGTTCAAGGCTGCCCAAAACTCCTTCTTCACGCGTCGAAGCGAGGCGTTGTCTGCGCGCGATACGGAGTACGCCGGCAACCTCGCGGAGAAAGAAGCTCTGATCCAGGAGGCGGAGGGCCTCGACCCGACGAGTGACCTCGAGGGGGCCCGTCGTCGGCTTCGCGCCATCCACGACAAGTGGGAGAAGGTGGGGCGCGTCCCGCGCGAAAGCATGCATGCGCTCGAGCAGCGGCTGGCCGCGGTCGAACAACGCGTCCGCGATGCAGGCGCGACGTCGCGCACCGTCAGCGTCACGGAGTCACCGCTCGTCATCCGGTTACGCGAGTCGCTGACCAAGCTCGAGAGCCGACTCCAGCGCGCACGCGCCGCAGGTGACGACTCATTGGCCTCCGAGACGGAGCAGGCGCTCACAACCCAACGCGAATGGCTGGCCCAGGCCGAGCAGTCCGCGGCGCGTTGATCAGACGAGTGCGGCGCGCAGCCGTGCTTCGTCGACGCGGAACCAACCGTGCACCTCGTCGTCAACCATGATCACAGGCACGTACTCCGCCCACTGAGCCAACAGGTCCGCGTCACCGCTGATGTCGCGTTCGGTCCACGCAACCCCGAGCTCGCTCGCGATGCGCGCCACCGCCGCACAGGCGTCGGCGCACAGATGACAGCCGGGCTTGCTCAGCACCGTGATGCGCGCTGCTTGGTTCAAGCTGATCGAAGCTTGCCTTTCGCGACCTTGCCGGTCGCCGAGTGCGGGAGCTCGTTCACGATTTCGATCGACGTCGGGCACTTGAAGCGCGCAAGACGTCCGGCAACGTGCTGGATCACGTCATCGGGATCGATCTGTTTGCCCTCGTGAGGTACGACGAGCGCGCGAACCGTCTCGCCGGTGTAGGGGTGCGGCACTCCGATGACGGCCGCTTCCGCAACATCGGGGTGAGCGGTGATGACGTCTTCGACCTCGCGCGGGTAGACGTTGAACCCGCTGACGAGGATCAGCTCGCGGATGCGATCGACAAGGAAAAGATCGCCATCCGCATCCGCATAGGCGACGTCGCCGGTGTGGAACCACCCGTTGGCGTCGGGCCCATCGAGACCGTCGGGCCAGTAGCCGGAGAACAGGTTGGGACCGCGCACGACGATCTCTCCCGGGTCGTCATCCTCCACGTCATCACCGGCGTCATCCGTCAGGCGCAAGTCGACACCGGGAATCGGCCGGCCGATCGAACCCGCCTTGACTGACTTGCTGCACAAGGTCGTGGTCAGGACCGGCGCAGTCTCAGTGAGGCCGTAGCCCTCGTACACCTCCTTGCCGGTCGCGGCCACCACGCTGGAGAACACCTCGGCGGGCAGCGGCGCCGCACCCGAGACGGCCAGCCGGACGGTCGCCAACGAGTCGCGCAGATCCGGCAGCATCGACCACGCGACGTACATCGGCGGCGCGCCGATGATGTTCGTCACCGACATCTCTCGCACCACCGTCAACGTCTCGACCGGATCGAAACGCTCTGCCAGCACGCCGGTCGCCGCAGCCGCGGCGGTCAGGGCCAGCCCGGCGTTGAGGCCATAGATGTGGAACAGCGGGAGCACGAGGAGCACCACGTCATCAGGCGCGACGACCGGGGGGTCGATCTCGCTGAGCTGGTCGATGTTGGCGAGAAGCGCGCGATGGGTGAGCATCGCGCCCTTGGGCCGGCCCGTGGTGCCCGACGTGTAGAGCAGAACGGCAAGGTCCTCGTCGCCGGCACGGGCCTCGCCGTCGTACGACGGATGCTCGGCAAGCCGGGCGCAATCGGCCTCCCTCAGCACAAGACGCGCACCGGAGTCGCTGACCTGGTAATCGACCTCGTCCGGCGTGTAGGAGTAGTTCAGCGGGACGGCGACCAGACCGGCCCGCAGAACCGCGAAGTAGCTCGCGGCGAACTCGATCGAGTTGGGCAACAGGAGACCCACGCGGTCGCCAGGCTCCAAGCCTTCAGCGACCAGGCCACCGGCGATGCGGCTGACCAGCTCGTCGAACTCCGACCAGGTCAGCGTCCGCGCGCCCGAGACCAGGGCTGCTTTGGCCGGGGCCGTCTTCGCGGCCCGGTGGACGAGGTCGGCGAGGTTGGCCATCCCGGCGAGTGTTGCACACTTGCAAGCACCCTGATCGGCTGGCCGGCGGGCACCGGATCACCCATCTGGCCCCTCAAGAGCGTCCGATTTGCGTCGAGACCCATAAGCGAAGGACGAAGGAAACCCGCCGGGGTGACCGCCGACACGACAAAGGCACACCGTGCGCGAGCACGGGCCGCAAAGGCACGGGACTGACGCTGCACCCGCAGCGGCCAGTCAGCCGACCCGCCGAACGTCGAAGGCCACCCTCAAGTGACCGTGACGAGCCCCACCGTCGCGGCGACCGCCCCGGCTCTAGCCGGAGGTCTGGTCAGTGCCCGTTCGCGGATTTCGACGTGCCTTTGCATCGGTGCTTGCGTCGGTTGCCATCGGTTCCACCGCAGGAACCGCTCTCACCGTGGTGGCGCCACAGGCGGCTTTCGCCGACAGCACTTACAGCATGGAGGCGCAGTTCATCGCCAAGGTGAACGCCGCCCGTCAGGCAAACGGCCAGGCGCCGTACTCCATCGCGGGCGACCTCTCGTCGATCGCGCGGGGCCACTCGGCCAACATGGCCTCGCAGCAGTCGCTCTACCACAACCCCAGCCTCACGACGCAGGTCTCGAACTGGCAGGCCGTCGGTGAAAACGTTGGTGAAGGACCTGACGTCACCGACATCGCCACCGCTTTCATGCAGAGCCCTGAGCACCGCGCCAACATCCTCGACCACGACTTCACCCAGATCGGCGTCGGCGTGAGCGTCGACAAGAACGGCATCGTCTGGGTTACCGAAGACTTCCGTGAGCCGATGTACAGCTCGTCGTCCTCATCCTCCGCGTCTTCATCGTCTTCTTCATCGTCTTCTTCCTCGTCGTCTTCCGCGAGCCACCCGGCGTCGTCGGTCTCGCACTACACGCCGACCGTGTCCAACGCTGCTGCGCCGGTCGCGTCGGTGCCACAACCGAAGTTGTCACCGCGCGCCGTCCTGCTGCAGAAGCTGTCCCAGTTGCGGCACAGCTCGCACGTGCACAGGCACACCGACCCGGTCGCGCAGTCGTTCGTCTACGTCGCGAACCTTTCGCGCCTCGCTGCCTGAGTCCCGGGTGACTGCGCGGGCGGCGTGGGAAGCAGGGACCGGCTCGGCGACGGCGAGGGTGTGCTGTCCGCCGACTTGCTCGGCTTCGGTGCCGGCGAGGTCGACCGCCGCGGCTGCGTCGCTGCAGACCCGGTGGGCACCGGCTGGGCGGTGAACGTCCCAGCAGGTGTGGGTGACGGTGTCGATGACAGTGTGCCGTGCGGTTGCTGGAGGATGCGGTAGTCGTTCCAGGTCTGGGCGAAGATCTTCGCGGGCAGCGTGCCGCCAAAAACCTCGCCGACACCGGGCAGGATCATGCGGTGCGGGACCTTGCCGTTGTGCAGGTACTGCTTCTCGTAACCCATCCAGACGGCGATGCAGAGTGTGCGCGTACAGCCGGTGAACCAGGCGTTGGTGAAGTCATCCGTCGTACCGGTCTTGCCGTAGACCGGGAACGGTTGCCGTGCTGCCGTGCCGGTGCCGGAGTCGACGACCTGCTGCATCACGCCGGTCACCTGGTCGGCAACGGCCTTCGGCATCACGCGGTTGCCGTGCGGCTTCGGGGACGCGGAGTAGAGCTCGCCGTCAGCCCCGCTGTGAACGCGCAGGATCGACCGCGGCCCGTGGTGCACCCCGTGGTCGACGAGAGTGCCGTAGCCGACGGCTTCGGACAACGGGCTGACCGGTACGCCGATGGATTGAGCCGGGTAAAGATGGCCACGACTGTCGCGTGCAAGCGGGCCCATGTCCAAACCCGCCGCCCGTGCGAACTTCAGCACCTTGCCCAGCCCCAGGTCTACCGCCAGCGGGCCGTAGACAGTGTTGATCGACTCGACCAGGGCGGAACGCAGGGTTTGATAGCTCGAACCATGCTCTGCGTTGCAGATGTGGAACGGCACTGTCGCGCAAGGCTGCGGTGCGGCTCGCACTTCGTCGAGACTGTGGCCGTGCATCAACGCGTAGGCGAGCGTGAACGGTTTGATCGTCGACCCGGATGACCGACTGGCTGTTCCGTGCGGCGGTGCGGCGAGGTCAAAGCCGCCCGCTTTGTAGCCGTCCGTTTCCTTGGTCGTCAGAGCCCTGATGTCGCCGTTGCGTGGGTCAACCGCAACGACCGCGGCTTCTGGGTCGGACTTGTTGGGCAGCACCGACGCAAGTGCGTGCACAGCCGCCTTCTGCAGATCCAGATCCAACGTCGTGCGCACGCTGACGCCGGCGGAGTTGAACAGAGTTGTGTCGTCGAAGGCCAACGTGCCCTTCAGCTGGTCGGTGACGTAGTCGCGGAATTCGGGTGCAACGGTGGGCGCGTCGGGTCGCGAATGCGCGACGATCTTGGGCAGCGAGTCGCCGTATGCCGCTGACGCCTGCTGCGGCGTGATCATGTGGTTCTTGACCATCTGGTTGAGCACGTAGAGCTCACGCTTGCGTGCTTGGTCCGGGTTCTTCACCGGGTTCCAGAGCGAGGGGGCGGGCACGAAACCGACGAGTGTTGCGGCGCGCGCGAGTGCCAATGTCGCGTCGTGTGCACCGGTCGCCTGGTTCAGGTCCAGCTGCTGCACCGGGACGCCGTAGTAGTACTTGCTGGCCGCCTGCACACCGGCGGTGCCGTTGCCGAGATACAGCGTGTTGAGGTAACGCGTGAGGATCTGCTGCTTGCTCAGATGCTGCTCGAGCCGGATGGCAAGACTCGCCTCCCGCAGCTTGCGTAACGCGGTGCGCTGGCTTCCGGTGTAGACGTTCTTGACGTACTGCTGCGTGATCGTCGAACCACCTTGCAGCTGCGCGCCGCTGACGTCACGCCACAACGCGCGCACCATCGCCAGCGGGTCCACGCCGGAATGGTTGAAGAAACGTTCGTCCTCGGCGGCGACGATCGCCTGCTTCACGACATTGGGGATCTGTGACGAAGGCACCGGTTCCTGTTCCTGCGGCGCCCGGATGGTGGCGAACACCTTGCCGCTGCGGTCCAACAGCAACACTGCCTGTGGCGGCGTCGGTTGGAACGAGTAGTCGATGGGCGCGGCGAGCAGGCCGGCGCCGAACGATCCGATGCCGACCAGCACTGCCACGACAAACCAGAGCAGCAGCTGACGGCGACGCCTACGGGCCTGCGCGCTGCGCGACCGCCGACGGGCGACGGCGGTCGCAACGTCGGCCGGCGGGCGAGCCGGACTCTGCAGGGCCATTGAACGAAGGGTAGGTCGGGGCTCGACCGGGCTGGTGACTAGTCAACAAATAGCCCGTATTCGTCATGGTCACGACCGATTCGCCCCGTGTGTCATAAGAGATGCCCGCTCTCAACCAGGAGGCGGGCTTCGCCGATGTCTGGGGAGATGACGTTGTCCGCTGGCGTGTCGGGCACGACGGGCCGCCTCCGTCACGGCCGGCTCGTGGAGCCGGACGGACTGGCTGCGCTGCGCCTTGCGCTGGCAATGGCGCGCGACCCTCAGCTCGGACGGGCGAATGAATCGACTGCCTTCCGCTCGCTCCCGCGGCCACGATCCGGATCGCCGGCCCCCGCGTCCGCAACAGCCGGTGTCACGACGGCCGTCGTCGACGCGCCGGCCCCGGCGATCCCGTCGCCCGCTACTCCTTCGGAGCCGACGGGCGAGCTCGCCGCGGTCATGGACATCGTGCGTCGCGCCCAGAGCGGCGACTCCGAGGCCTTCGGTGAGCTCTACGACCGCTACCTCGACGTGGTCTACCGCTACGTGCACTACCGCGTTTCGAGCACTGCGCTGGCCGAGGACCTGACCAGCGAGACCTTCCTACGGGCACTGCGGCGCATCACGTCGTACACCTGGCAGGGCCGTGACTTCGGTGCCTGGCTGGTGACCATCGCGCGCAACCTCATCGCCGACCACTACAAGTCCGGTCGTTACCGGATGGAGGTCGCCACCTCCGACCTGGTCGAAGCCGGGGTCGACCGCACCGAAGAGGGGCCTGAGGGCGAGGTGCTGGCCGGGTTGACCAACGCGGCCCTGCTCGACGCGGTCAAGCAGCTCAACTCCGAGCAGCAGGAATGCATCGCGTTGCGCTTCCTGCAGGGCATGTCCGTAGCCGAGACGGCGAAGATCATGGGCAAGAACGACGGCGCGATCAAGGCGCTGCAGTACCGCGCCGTCAAGTCGCTGTCGCGGCTCCTCCCCGAGGACCTCGTATGAATAGGCCGCCCGGTATGGCCCAAAAGGACCATTTCGGTGAATGGCCCGTCACCTCCGCCGGGGCTCGCTCGTTGGCCCGGTTGATGCAGTTTGTCCGGATGTTCACGCCGGTGGCTGTCGAGGGGAGGCGCTCGCGATGATGCCGACGCCAGGCGGCCGCCGGGCCGGGCAGTTCGCGGAGCTCCTGGCAGCGCCCGCCCGCACCAACGACCCAGAGCTCGCGCCCTACGTCGCCCTCGCGGGGGCGTTGCGCGCCGTGCCCGTCGCCGCGGGTCCGGCACCCGAGTTTCGCGATGCGCTGCGGCAACGGTTGATGGCGGTCGCCACTGTCCAGGGGATCGGCCAGCCGGAGAGGGCCATGTCGCGCGTGCGCGCGGCCGGCATCACGTGGAACTTCCAGCGCCGGGTGTCGATCGTCGCCGGTGCCGCCGCGGCGGTCACCGCCGTCGCCGGTGTGGGCATCGGGGCCAGCCGATCGCTGCCGGGGGACGCGTTCTACGGCGTCAAGCGCGCGACCGAGAACGCGCAGCTCGCGCTCACCACCGGTACGGAGGCGAAGGGCAAGCGTCACCTCGAGTTCGCCCGGACCCGGCTCCACGAGGTCGAGTCGCTGGTCGGGCAGAACTCCGCCCTGACCGACTTCATCCCGGGTCGCGTCGGAGCACTCGGGCACCTGACCAGCGAAGCCAAGACGTCCACGATCGTGGCGACGCTGAACGACATGGACGCCGAGACGCGCGCCGGCGCGAACGACCTGGTCGCTGCCTACAAGGACAGCGGCTCGGCAGAGCCACTCCGCGCGTTGGACACGTTCACCCACGACCAGTTCAGCGACTTGCGTGACGTCGTACCTGCGCTGCCCACCGAGGCTCAGCCGCGGGCCGAGCGCTCGCTGTCACTGCTTGCACTGATCTCCGGTCAGACCCGCCAGATCGCGCTGGGCAGCGGTGGTGCGTCGACCGGGGGCGCCGGCTCGGCCGGCCGGCCGACCCACTCACCCAGCGCCGCCGCGACGCCCAACCGGACGCAGACGCCCAAGCCCGGTCACCAGGACGGGGGCTCGAGCTCAACCGCGCCGTCGACGCCGTCCTCTCCAGGGCTGCCGACGATCCCCAACCCGGTGACGACCCAGGTGCCGTCCATCCCGCCACTGCCGACGATCCTGCCGCTGCCGACACAGCTGCCGTCGACATTGCCGACACTGCCGAGTTTGACCGAATTGCCCCTGCTCGGGCACTGACGTCCAGCTTCGTCCGGATCAGCCGGCAGCTTCACCCGTTTGGCGCCGTCACCTGTCTCTCGACCGGTCGTTGACTAGCCCGAACGCACCACGTTTTCGGTCCCGAACCTAGGTGTAATTGACCGAATACATACGGTAGTGTTCGCCCAGGTTCGCCCGTCTTGTGGAGGTAGGGGGCAAATGGCAGGAAGGTTCCAGCGTCGCGGTGCTGCCGTCATCGCGCTCGCACTGGCCAGCGGAAGCACGCTGGTACTCGCTACGGCAGCACCGGCGGGGGCGTCCAAGACGCATTCACCCGCTTACTACCAGGGCGTCACGTCGGCCAACGTGCTCGGCGTCGCTCTCCATCTGCCGTCAGCCCTGCCCGCGCTGCCCGGCCTGCCGAAGGACCTCGCCGTCAACCTCATCGGGGTTAACGGCAACGCGGTCCACAACACGATCGGCCGTGGCGCTCACACGTCGTCCACCGCCATCTCGTCGCTGGCCAACGGCTCGCTCGTCGACGCGCTCCCCGCTCAGCTCGGTCTGAAGAAGACCGTCAAGGCGACGCTCGGCATGAAGCCGCAGTCCTCGACTGCGCAGCACATCGCCGCCCCAGGTCTGATCGACGTCAACGTCGGCGCTCTCTCGGCACTCGCCAACCTGGGCCTCAACAAGTCGCACTCGGTCCTCACGGACGGCTCGGTCCTGCAGCTGGGTCAGCTGCTCGACCTCAAGGCCGCCTCCGGGAGCGCCACCACACTGCTCTCGACCCTGCAGGGCCAGGTCAACCAGGTCAGCAACACGGTTGCGAGCCAGGTCGACAACGCGCTCAAGACCGTCGGCCAGGCGCTCAACCAGCCGGGTCTCACCGACACGGCCACGCAGACGCTGACCTCGCTTCAGTCGACGCTCCAGGCCGTGCAGGACAAGATCAACAGCATCCTCGCCAATGTCGGCAACACCGCGGTGTTGACGGTCAAGACGCTCGATGCTTCGCAGTCGATCGCGCCGGCCGCTGACGCGGCGCAGTCGCTTGCCTCGGTCAACCTGGCCGACCTCAACGTCCTCAACGGCCTGTTGACGGTCAAGGGCTTCGTGAGCCAGGCGACGGCGACGGCCAACGGCAAGGCAGGCGGCGCGCACGCGACGTTCTCCGGCCACGCGCCGATCGTTCAGGTGGGCACCCCGCTGCTGACCGCGACGCTCGACGAGACCGGCCTCAACCTGTCCAACGTGGCGGGTCTCCCCGCGGCCGTCACCGACCAGGTCAACACCGCGCTGCAGACGCTGCAGAACGCGCTCAACACCCTCCTGGGCACCCTGGGTGTGCACCTGAACTTCGTTCCGGGTCACATCAACCGGGTGGACAGCCACGGCCGCTACGCAGCCGCGACGGGTC
>JAICMI010000001.1 GCA_025929315.1 Frankiaceae bacterium | reverse complement strand
TGTCGAGCGGATCGCCGCCTGATCGCCCGGCATCGCCGACGGTGATGCACCGGCCGCGGTAAGCCAGCGCCAGCAAGCTGCGCTGCAAGTTGGCGCCACCGACTGAGTCGACGATGACGTCGGCGCCGCGTCCGTCGGTGAGCCGGCGGCACTCGGCGACGAAGTCGTGCGTCGCGTAGTTGATGCCGTCGTCGAGTCCGAGTGGCTTGAGGCGTTCGAGCCGGTCGTCGCTGGAGGCGGTGGCGAGCACACGAGCACCCGCTTGCTTCGCCATCTGGATGGCGGCGACACCCACACCGCCCGCACCGGCATGGATCAGCGCCGTCTCACCCGGCTGCAGCCGCCCGAACTCGAACAGGCAGTCGTACGCCGTACCAAACGGCACCGGGATGCACGCCGCGTCGTTGCTGCTCAGTCCGTCGGGCAGGTGCCACGAGGCACCGGGCAGGGCCACGCGCTTCTCGGCATGCGAACCGTTGAGTCCGACCGTCACGACGCGATCGCCGACAGCGAACTGGTCAACGCCCTCGCCAAGCTCGACGACGGTGCCCGCGGCCTGGTAACCGACGATGTGCGGACTGCTGGTCATCTCGCCGCCGAGCCGGTTGAGCGTGTCGCCGCCCTCGATGCTGATCGCCTCGATCGCGACGAGGATCTCGCCCGCACCGGGCACCGGATCGAGTACGTCCTCATAGCTGAAGACATCCGGCGAGCCGGTCTCGTAGTACACGGCGGCTTTCATCGCGACAGTCTCATGTGGAAAGCGCAGAACTGTCCACAGACCTTGCGGCTTCGGGGGAGTTGTCGTCGTACCTGCTCGGCAGTCTCGCCTGCATGACAAACGACGTAACCCGTCCCCCTATCCGCACCCGCCTACCGAGTTCTGCCGCGAGCTCATGAGCAAGGGCTGGCCGCGCTGCTACGCGGAGCGCATCGACGTCGTCCGGCTTGCTCTCAAGCATGCACACGAACGGGCGGGGGTTCAGACATGGGCGGCGCGGGCAGCAGACGCATTGGCCAACGAGCCGGTGGTTGCCGGAGCACTGCACCGCTTCCACGGTTTCGAGGATGTCCTGGACCGCGCGTTCCGTCTGTTCCTGGCCGCGCCGCGTGACCGGCGCGCGGGCCTGGCGACGCTGTTCCTCGCTTTGGCCAAGGCGGAAGCAGCCGACTGCCTACTCGAGGCGACGGGTTGACATGGCCGAACCAGTGGGCAGCATGGGAGCCATGCCGTTGGCAGAGGGTGGTCTCACGCTCGCCGAGCATTACGCGGCGGGCGAGGACCAGGGCATGCGCCGCGAACTCGTCGACGGCGTGCTGATCGTGTCGCCGTTTGCCTCGCGCCGCCATCAGCTTGCCGCGCACCGGCTCAATCAGATTCTGGCTGCCGCCTGCCCGTCCGGGCTCCTGGCCATGGGCACGATCAATGTCGATCAGGAGCCGGCTACCAACCTGCAGCCCGACCTGACGATCACGCGAATCGCGGACCTTGACGCGCCCGCGACCGAGGGCCGTCCGCTGCTCGTGGTCGAGATTCTGTCGCCCTCGACGAAACGGTTCGACCTGACGATCAAACGCCAGCTCTACGCCGAGATGGGGATCCCGTCGTACTGGATCGTCGACATCAAGGAGCCGTCCGTGCTCGTTCTCGAGCTCGGACGTCCCGACGAGTACGACGAGCGGGCGCACCTCGTCGGCGACGAGATCGGTGAGTTCGACCGGCCGTTCCCGGTCTCCTTCTCCGCGACGGAGCTCATCATCTGAACAGGTAAGCCCAGCCTTACCCTCCGGTGACATTTGGCAGGAAACGCGGGGCGGTTCCTCATGTCACGACCTTGGCCTGCGCATCCTGGCGCTGATCCGCCGTTTCCGGCGGTGTGAGAAGGGGGTCAGCGTGTCCACTGGAGAGCTGCGTCGAGCGATGGGCGCGGGCATCGCGTTCGTCGTACTGTTCGTGTTCGGAACGTTTGCGTCGCTCGGCCCGAACATCAAGGACCACGACACTCCTGCGTCCGCGGCCAACCAATACCTCGACTACGTGTCGACGTCCGGCCACCGGACGGGTCTCATCGTCGGCGCCTACGCGCTGATCGTCGCGGGCATCGCGTTCATCTGGTTCACCCAAGGCATCCGCCGTTGGGGCGGGGAGACGATCGTCGGCGGCTTCGTCGGCGCGCTCGGCGTCCTCGGTGCCGGGGCGATGGCGGCTGCCGGCATGACGACTGCAGCCGTCGCCGGCGCGATGTCGCTCGGCAACCTGCCCGGGCCCAGCAGCAACGGTGGCGACGCGGTGCGGTGGGTGATGAGCATGTCCTTCCCGTTCCTGTTCGTCGTCTTCGGACTTGTCGCCGCCGCGGTCATCGGTGCCATCGCGATCGGTGGCTCGCGCGCCGGGGTCATCCCCAAGTGGCTCGCTTACGCCGCCATCCTCGGCGTGCTCGGAGGGGTGTTCGGCGCGATCTTCCTGCCGATGGTGCTGCCGCTGCTCTGGTTCCTGGTGCTCGCCATCGTCGGACTTCGAGGCGCGGGCGCGGGCGCGGGCGCGACACCGACGCCCGCGCAATCTCCCTGACGCGAACGAGGACAACACGGCTTCGCCGTGATCAGCGCCGCACGGTCATGAAGCCGGCCGGGGCCGCGGTGCGGTTCTGGCGGCACGGCTGGTTGAGCACGGTGTTGCATGTCGATAGCGGTGCGCCGGGGTGCTTGTCGCGGATGTAGCCGAGCACCAGCGCCGACGGGTGCTGCGCATCGGCATAGATGCTGTTGACCGCCGGCGTCTTGATGAAGTTGAACGACCAGCCGCCGACCGGGCAGACGCTCGACGTCGCCTTCCGCAACCGGGTGCTCGAGCCGCTCGGCATGGTCGACACCGGCTTCTGGTGCGACCCGGCGCAGCAGGAGCGCGTGTCCGCGCTCTACTACTACGGCGAGTCCGGCCTGGCCGAGCGCGTGACAGCCTTCTGGGTCGACCCGGTCGAGGACGTCGGCTGCGTGTTCATGACCCAGCTGATGCCGTCGAGCGCGCACCCGATCCGCTCGCAGCTGCGCCAGCTCGTCTACAGCGCGCTGGTCTGACCCGGACCGGGTGCACCGGTCGGCGGCCGTTGTGCCACAACCCTGGGCGCGTTAGTGCGGCTCACCGACGCGAACCGGCGGTCACGCGCCGTACCAGAAGACCGGCGGAGACGAAGGCGAGGGCGAGCAGGGCGAGCCGCCCCGACGCACCCGTGTCCGGCAGTCGCGAGCCCGCGGCAGCCGGGGTCACGACGTCGGGCGCGTGCACGATGTCGTCGCCGGTCAACGTGACTCGGCCGTTCCCGGTGGCCCCGCCGGTGCCGCAGTCCGCGGTCGCAGTGGCATGGTCGGTAAACCTGCCGCTGCTCGAAGCGTCGTCGATGACGACGCCGATCTCTACCGATCGTGAGTCGCCGGTCTTGATGTCGCCGATGTCGTTCCACACGACCCGGTCGTCCGAGACCTGGTCGGCAGTCGGTCGAGTCGACACGACCTTCCAGAGCACTCCGCCGGTGGCAGCGATCGAGTCCGCCACGCGGACGTTCTGCAGCGTGCAGTCGTAGGGGTTGTGAACGGTGATCGTGTAGGTGAACCGGTCGCCGGGGTGGACGACGTCCTTGTCCACGGTCTTGTGAACCGGCAGGCCGCAGGTGACACCGCCCTGGGGCACCTCGGCGGACGCCTCGAAGTGCCCGAGCCGGAAGTCGGCGCCGGTGGTGAGTCCGGCGGCGGTCAGCGCCTGGTCGATCTGCTGCAGCAGACCGGTGCTGTCGAGCGCGGAGAGGACCGGCCCAAGCACCGGGTTGAGTACCGAGCCGAGCGGGCCGCCGACACTGCCGCTCGATGGTGCCGGCTTGCCGATCACGGTGATCCGCACCAGGTCGGCCAGGGCCGAGGCGGAGGTGCCGTCCTTGGCGATCTTCGTCTTCGGGTCCAGCCCGATCTCGACCTTGATCAGGCCGTCGAAGTCGATCGTCGCGCCGCTCCCGATCAGCTGCTGAAGGGTGAGGACTGCGGTGTTGGTGCCGTTCTTGATCGACAGGACAGGCGTGTTGCCGTTGGCGTCGCCGTACTTCACCGACGCGGTGCCTGGGAAGCCGCCGGCAATCGCTTCGAGCGTCACCGGGTTGAGCACCTTGATCGTGGTCTCCGCACCGGCTACGCCGGCGAACAGGGTCACCCCGGCCGTTTCGAGCGTGGACGACGAGGACAGGCCGAGAGTGCCGTGTCCGTTGGACACCAGCTGTTCGGTGGAGCGGTCCAGCACCTCACCGGTCGCGTCGAGCAGGGCGAAACCCGGCGCCACTGAGTCGGTCGCCACGAGCGTGGCGTCGGCGACGTTCGCGACGCCCTGCGACAGCGGCTTGCCGAGCACGCAGAAGTCGTCGGCGGAGCGAGTGTTGGCCTCGGCGACGTTGGGCTGGACGGTCGCGTCCAGCAGCGGGGCTGCCGGCACGTGCACCAGGTTCGTCGTCTTGCGGTCGCGCGGAGGTGACGCAGCCTCGGCGGTGGTGAGGCGGGCCTGCGGCACGGCGCCGTCGCCCTGCCCCAGGTTGAGACTCACGCCGGAGGCGTGGCCGTAGGCGTTCTTGCCACCGAGGTCCGCGTCGTACACGCGCTGACCGAGCGAGTCGTTGCGGGGCAGCTTCTGGTTGGACACGGCCGCTGCGCTCTGGCTGAGAGACACCTGCGCGAAGTCGGCGGTGGAGGTGTCGAGCGCGTTGAGGTAGACGAAGTCGCCGCTGGCGAACCCGTCGATGACGCCGTGGACTGGCGCCCGCTGCCCCGTCGAGGCGGCCGCGGCCGGCGCGGCCGACACCGCCGCGACGGTGGCGACACTGAGCGCCACGCCGAACAAGCGCGCCCTCGGCGCGCGCTGGGATTTGCTATTCATCTCGGACCCTTTACCTCGCAGGAAGAACTCACTGCACCGTGGGGCGAGGGTCCTGACGCCAAGCGTGCTGTCATGACTGTCCCACTCAATGGCGGAAATACAACACCCGCAGGCAACATTTCCCTGGATCGCTGCACCTCGCCTTGGCAAGGCGGTCGCGGAGCTGGGCTGTGATCGCGCCCCTCAAGCGGGGCTCGCAGCCGGTGATCCCGGCGCAGCCACTGTGCGGGCTGCTCCTTCATGTCGCCGAATCCGCCGAGTAGCAGCGCATCCGGCGACATCTTCATCGCCGACTCGGCAAACGACCGGGTGATCGCGATCCCCGCGAACGGCCAGCCGCAGTTCCTGGTGGGCGAGGACTTCAAGGACCCGCGTGGCGTCGCCGTCGACAACAGCGGCAACGTCTATGTCGCTGACTCCGGGCACCACCGGGTCGTGATGGTGCCGGTCAACGGCGCACCCCAGACAACCGTCGGCTCAAACCTGCAGACGCCGCTGTCGGTCGCGGTCGACGACGCGGGTGACGTCTTCGTCGTGCGTTCCGGCGGCACCGTGGTCAAGGTGCCGGCGGGCGGGGGCCGACAGACGACCGTCGGACACGGTTTCGCCTCACCTGCGGCGGTTGCCGTCGACGGTGCAGGCAACGCCTACGTCGCCGACCGCGGCAACGACCGCGTCGTCAAGGTCCCGCTCAAGGGCAAGCAGCACAAGGTCGGCAAGGGCCTCAGTGCGCCGAAGCGCGTGAGCGTCAGCCCGGCCGGCAACGTCTACATCGCCGACGGTCAGCTAGGCCCCTCAGCCAAGGGCGCGTCGGTCAGGCCCCGTCGATCAGGCAGAGACCCGGCGAGGTGCGACGCCGCGATGGCGGCGCGGCGCTGCCCGGCCGCGCCCGGAGGCTCGTGCCGGTCGGTCGTTGCCCTGCTGCGGTGACCGCTTCGGCAACGCCACGACGACGATCGGCTCACCCGACTCGGCGATGGCACGCACGGCGGGATGACCGCTGCGGACGGTCTCGGTCTTAGGAGCAACCTTCGCCGCCGAGTGCATCTTGGTGACGTCGCGCTGCTGCTGGGGCTCGACGAACGACACGACCGTGCCGGCTGCGCCGGCGCGGGCAGTGCGGCCCGAGCGGTGCAGATAGTCCTTGTGGTCATTGGGCGGGTCGAAGTGCACGACGAGGTCGACGTCGTCGACGTGCAGCCCGCGCGCAGCAACATCGGTCGCGACGAGCACCCGGCTGCGACCGGACGAGAAGGCCTCGAGGGCGCGAAGTCGCTGACCCTGGTTGAGGTTTCCGTGGATCGCCCCGGCGTCGACACCTTCGCGCGACAGCTGCTTGGCGAGACGGTCGGCGCCGTGCTTCGTACGGACGAAGAACAAGGTGCGCGCCGGACGGGTCGCAATCTCGGCGGCGACGGCTACCTTCTCGTCGCCGCGCAGCACGAAGACCTGGTGGTCCATCGCCTCGACCGGCGCAGATGCTGCGGCGATCGCGTGAATGGCAGGTTCGGTCAGGAAACGTGTCACGAGCTTGTCGACGCCGCGGTCGAGAGTTGCCGAGAACAGCAGGCACTGGCGACCGGCAGGTGTCGCGTCGAGGATCTGCGTCACCGGCGGCAGGAAACCGAGGTCGGCCATGTGGTCGGCCTCGTCGAGGACGGCGATCTCGATGCGGTCGAGGTGCACCGCGCGGCGCTCCATGAGGTCGATGAGCCGACCCGGAGTGGCGACGACGATGTCGACGCCGGCGCGCAAACGGTCGATCTGGCGGCCCATGGCCGCGCCGCCGAACACCGCCGCGACGCGCAGGTCGAGCGCGTGCGCGAGCGGCGCGATCTCCTCGGCGACCTGGCAGGCGAGCTCACGCGTCGGCACGAGCACGAGACCGCGCGGGCGCAGCGTCGTACGACGAGAGCCGTCGGCGTGGAGTCGGGTGAGCATCGGCAGCCCGAACGCGAGCGTCTTGCCCGAGCCGGTCTGCGCGCGGCCGAGGACGTCGCGGCCTGCCAGCGCGTCGGGTAGGGCGCGGGCCTGGATCGCGAAAGGCTCGTGGATGCCGCGGCGGGCGAGCGTCGTCACCAACGCCTGCGGGAGGCCGAGCTGGCCGAAGGTGCGCGGCTCGGGCGCCGGGAGGGCGAGGGCCGCATCGAGGGCGGCGTCGAGCGCCGAAACGGCGGTGCGTGTCGGAGTGGTGTTGCGGGGTCCGCCGGAGCCCTGGCGCGGTCGGCGCCGGGCATGCGAGCGGGAGTTACGTTGGGCGTGCGGGGGCAAGGTGATGCTCCATCAGTCGATCGGGGGGCCGCGATGTACGAAAGCCGGCCCGTCGAGACGAGAGCAACTCACTACTAGCGACCGCGCGGGCGGCTCGCCCGCGGGAGGACAGCTTGCGCCGTCGTGCCATCCAGGCTAGCAGCGATCGCGCCCAGGCCCTATTGCGTCGATCGACCGCCGAGCAGACGCACCATCAAGCGCTGCAACGCGTTGAGCGGCTTGGCGGGTTCGGAATCGTCGCCGATCAGCTTCCGAGCCTGTCCCGCATCGACGGCGGGCACCAGCACCTTCACCCCGCTGCCCAGCTGGAGCTGCGGATCCCAACCACCCGCGTCGTCGGCGGACACCGCCGCCCTGATGCCGTGGCTGCGCAACATGCCGGCGATGAGCTCCGCCTCCGTGCGGCTCCCCACGACGGCGACGCTCACAGCTGACATGGGTCCAGTGTGACGT
Source organism: Frankiaceae bacterium (assembly GCA_025929315.1). Classification (GTDB taxonomy): domain Bacteria; phylum Actinomycetota; class Actinomycetes; order JAFAQI01; family JAFAQI01; genus DATBDO01. Next base: position 60,436 of record JAICMI010000001.1, on the reverse strand, counting down.
GAATGCCCTCGCGGACGTCCTCGCTTTGTTAGGTTGCCCTAATGTTCGCGTCTGCCGCATTCGTTCTGCGTCGCCCGGTCAGCCTTTGCCTCTCAACCGTCGCCGGCGTGGTGGCTGCCGGCCTGATGCCGGCCACCGTTGCCCACGCCGCGACCGGCTGGGCTCCGGGGACCACCTTTGTCGCGGACTCCGCCGGCAATCGGGTGGTCGCCGTACCTGACGGTGGTGGTGTACCGACGTCCGTCGCCGACGGTCTCTCCAACCCGCAGCAGCTGACCCTCGACGCCGCCGGTGACCTCTTCATCGCCGATGCGGGCAACGGCCGGGTCGTCGAGATCCCGGCCGGCGGCGGCACGCCGGTCGTCGTCGCCAGCGGTCTGACCAACCCGACCGCGGTCGCCGTGAACGGTGCCGGCGACGTCTTCGTCGTCGACCGGGGGACCAAGCAGGTACTGAAGTTCCCGGCGGGCGGAGGCGCGCCGACTTCCATCGGCACAGGCTTCGTCGACCCCACCGGTGTCGCGACCAATGACATCGGCGACGTGTTCGTCGCCGACTTCGGCAACAACAACGTCATCGAGATCCCGGGCGAGGGCGGTCCGCAGCACCCGGTCGGGATCGGGCTGTCCAAGCCCTACGGCGTGACGATCGAAACAGCCGACTTCATCCTCGTCTCCGACTACGGGCACAACCGGGTCGTCGAGATCGAGCCCGAAGACGACGACACCTTCGTGATCGACGCCGTCGTCAGTCAGCCCAAGGGCGTCTGGGTCGACTCAGCAGGTGACTACTACATCGCTGACACCGGCCACCACCGCGTCCTGGAGCTGCCGGTCGGCGGCGGCCAGATCCAGATCCGCGCGGGCGTCGCTGACCCGAACGGCGTCGCAGCCAACACGCCGAGCTTCCCCAACGGGTCGCCGCCGAGCAACGCCCACAAGGGCACTGCTTACGACTTCCTCTACCGCGCTTACGACCCCACGGGCGCGCAGCCGTCGTACGCGTTGGTCAGCGGATCGTTCCCGCCCGGACTCACGCTCGATGGGGCGACGGGACGCCTCTCCGGTACGCCGACAACGCCGGGTCGCTACACGTCCGTCGTCGAGAACACGACCAACCAGACGCGCACCCGACCGACGACGATCAACGTGTCCGGTCCGGCAACCGTCTTCTATGCCCAGCACGACAAGGCGGGCAAAGGCCCGGACCGGGTCATGGAGCGTGTGAGCCGCAGCGCCAAGCCGTTCCGGGTCGGCAACGGCACCTACGTTCCCGAAGCCGTCGCCGTGAGCGAGTCGGGTGACCTCTACATTGCGGACTCTGCCAACGACAGGGTGATCGCGATCCCCTCCAACGGGCAGCCGCAGTTCCTCCTCGGGGAGGAGTTCAAGAATCCGCGCGGACTCGCCGTCGACGGCGGCGGCAACGTCTACGTCGCCGACTCCGGTCACAACCGCGTGGTCATGGTGCCGCACAACGGTGCCCCGCAGACAAGGGTCGGCGCCAAGCAGCATGTGCCTGTGTCAGTAGCAGTCGACGGCGCCGGTGACGTCTTTGTCGTCAACTCCGGTGGGACGGTCGTGAAGCTGCCCGCGGGTGGCGGCGCTCAGAAGACGGTGGGGCACGGCTTCGACAAGCCTGTCGCCATTGCTGTCGACGGCGCCGGCAACGCCTACGTCGCGGATCGGGGCAGGGACCGCGTCATCAGAGTGCCGGCGGGTGGCGGCAAGCAGCACAAGGTCGGCAAGGGGCTCAGCGCGCCGAGAGGCGTAAGCGTCAGCTCGGCCGGCAACGTGGTCATCGCCGACACCGGCAACAAGCGTGTGGTGAAGGTGGCCGCGGGTGGCGGCAAGCAACACGTCCTCGTCAAGAACGTGTCGCGCGTGATCGCCGCCGTGCAGGTCTAGTGGGTGCTAGCACCATCGTCCACTGGTGACCCCTACCCGCAGGGTTGCATCCTCGGAGACGGAACTCAGCACATCCGTCCCGAAGGAGGCTTCCGATGCGCACCCGGACCGCCATTGCCGGTTCGGTGGCCGCGCTCATGCTGCTCGGCGGCCTGGCCTACGCCGCGGTCGAGTCCGTGGACGACCACCCCGGCCCGCAGGTCGTCGTACCGAGCACGTCCGACGACCGGACGCACGCCCGGCACGGCGCGGATGACCCACCCGGGCATGACGTCAACGACCACCGGGGCGGCGACCACTGAGTCAGCCGCTCAGGTGCTCCTGCGCCCACAGCGCGGCGGCGGTCCGGTCGGTCACGCCGATCGCCTGGAAAACGTTGGTCAGATGCGCCTTGACCGTGCGCTCCGCGATGCCAAGCCGACGAGCGATCTGCTTGTTGGCCATGCCCTGCTTGACGAGCTCGAGCACCTCGAGCTCCCGTGGGCTGAGGTCAGTGGTCGGCTGCTGCGGCCGGCGACTCGCGTCGAGCACGACACGCGCGACCTTCGGGTCGAGCGGTGAGCCACCGGCCGCCGCCGCCCGCACCGCCGCGGAGACATCACCCGCGTCGGCGTCTTTGAGGATGTAACCGACCGCACCCGCCTCGAGCGCAGCCATGATGCGGCTCTTGTCGACGAACGACGTGAGTACGACGACGTGCGTGTGTGGCGCCTCGGCCAACAGGTGACGGGTCGCCTCGATGCCGTCGACCTCGGGCATCGACAGATCCATCAAGACGACGTCGGGGGAGTGCTCGAGCAGAGCGACCGCTTCGGCGCCATCGGCCGCTGTCGCGACGACTTCGATGTCGTCCTCGGCATCGAGGAGCCCTTGCAGCCCCCGACGAACGACCATGTGGTCGTCGACAATCGCAACGCGGATCACGACAGGGGCACCTCCAGATGCAACCTGGTTCCTTCCCCAGGTGCGCTCTGGACATCCAGCCGGCCGCCGGCGGCAGCAGCGAGGCCGTCAAGACCGCGCAGCCCCAGGTGGCCTTCCTCAGCGCGAGCAGTCGCGGTCTCCGGTGTGAAGCCGACTCCGTCGTCCACGACGTCGAGTGTTGCGGTGCCGCCGCGTGACGTCACCGTCAAGGCGGCGTTCGACGCGTGCGAGTGCGCAAGAACATTGCGGATTGCCTCCTGGGCTGCGCGATAGATCAGGGCGGCGACCTGTTCAGGCATCTCCTGCTCGATGCCGTCGACGTCGCACGTCGTGGCGATGCCGCGCGGTAGCAGCTTCGCCATCAGGTCGCCCAGCGCGGCCGGCAGCCCGGCATCGGCGAGCTTCGGCGGATAGATGTCGACGAGCAACGACCGCAACGACTTGATGCTCGCACGCACTTGCGTCGCCGAATCGTCGAGCAGGGTCGCCGTCTTGGTCCCCACGCCGCCTTTGCGTGCGGACCCGGACAGCTCATAGGCGACACCGGCCAGGTCCTGTACGACGCCGTCGTGAAGGTCGCTCGCGATCCGGCGGCGCTCCGCGTCCGACGCATCGATCGCCTGGCGGAGCAGCCGTTCGCGTTCGAGCTGCCGGGTACGAAGGCGCCGAGCCAGTGAGAACGCGAGTGGGATCTGCACCACTTCGAGCGCGATCAGCGCGCCGATCGTGACCGGCGCGAAGTTCCTCCAGATGCGGTTGCCGGACGCCGCGACCGCGTCGTACAAGAAGTAGGCCTCGAACAGCAGCCGCTCGCCGTTGGGCGTGCGGATCGGCAGGTAGACCTCGAGCAGCTTGCCGCGGCTGCGCTCGAACCGGTTCTCCGGTTTGCTGAGGTCGCTGACCTCGGCTTCGATGACGCCCGTGTCGATCGCGCGTAGCTCGTCGTCGCCCAGCTGGTAGGCCGTGCCCTCGAGGCGCGGCTCGTCGGAGTAGACGATCTCGCCGTCACGTTTCCAGATCTTTACTCGCACCAACGAGCGGTCGAGCACCGACTTCTTGACCACCTGGTCCATCTGCGCGACTGCCGCGGGTTGATCGGTGAGCAGGCCGTTGCGCACTGCGGGCTCCACCACGTTCTGCGCCTTGATCAACGTCGTCGTGCGCGCATCGGTGATGGCCTCGCGGGTGCCGACGCGGCGAGCTGCGATCGCAGTGGCGACACCGACGATTGCGACGGCGATGATGCCCGCAAGCGTGAACAGCGCGACGGGCCTGGTGACCGCCCATCGACTGGTTGTCTCGGCGGCCACCTCACGAAGATACGCAAGGCGAGTGCTAGCACTATCGGACAATTGCGAGTCGTCCCCGTGTCGCCGCACAGTCGGCACATGACAAAAACGACGACCTCGTCACTGGTGGCGGCCGGCTTCCTCGCAGCAATGTCGCTGGGCTCAACTGCGGTCGCTGCCCCGGCCAGCCATGGCGGCAATGCGGTTCGTGCAAGCGGCGGCTGCAGCAGCTCGGCGGTGTGGAAGCTCAAGGCCAAACCCGACAATGGCGCCCTCGAGGTCGAGTTCGAGGTCGACTCGAACGCCAACGGTCAGGTGTGGAAGGTGCGGCTCAAGGACAACGGCGATCGGTTCTTCGCGGGCAAGCGGACGACTGCGGGACCCAGTGGGTCGTTCTCGGTGCAACAGTCCACGGCCAACCGCGGCGGCAACGACGTGATCCGGGCGCGCGCCGTGCACGGCGACGAGATCTGTCGCGGCACGCTGACCGTCTAGGGGCTCGGCGACGGCTCGACCGGTGCCGGCGGCAGCTCCTCGGGCGCGTCGGGCAGCAACGGCCCCGGGTCGTCCGGGATCGGCTCGGTCGGGTCGAGCGGTTCTGCCGGCGCCGGCTCAGTTGCTGGATCTGTGCCCGGCATCGGCTCAGCGGGTGCTGTCACAGCGACCGTCCTGCCCGCGCGAGCAGAAGTTACTCGGACTGCCACGCGATCGGATAGGCCTGACGCTTGTCGGCCACACCCTTGAGCGCGACCTCACGCGGCGCGTCGAACGTGAACTCGCGTACGCCGGCCGCGAGCTCCCGCACGACTGATGAGACCAGGATCTCGTCCCTGCCGGCCGCATCTGTGAGACGGCTCGCGATGATGACGGCGCTGCCCAGATAGTCGTCGCCATCGCGCACGACTTCACCGGCGTGAATGCCGATGTGAGCATGCAAAGGCTCGTCGACAGCGTCGATGTTGCGCTTGGCCAGCGCATGCTGGATGTCGACTGCCGCACGCAACGCACGAAGCACACTCGGGAACGCCACCATGACGCCGTCGCCGTGCGACTTCACGACATGACCGGACTGCGACTCGGAGCAAGTGCGAACGGTCGCGCCGTAGTCCCGCAGCAGCTCGTTGGCGGCGACGTCACCGAGTCGGTCGGTGATGCCGCTGTAGTCGCAGACGTCACTGAACATCAGCGTCACCGTTCCGTCGACCGGCATCGACGTCGAGGTCGTCGGCGCCGGGTCATCGGGCGCGTCGAGCTGTTGCTGCGTCGTACGACGCGGACGGGAACGAACGCCGACGCCGCCCATGATCGGATAGGCATGCACAAATATTCGCGGCGATCCCGGCAACCTCGGCACGTCCTTGATCTGCGCCGACTTGCCACCCATGACCGGCACGCCGTCCAGCGACACCTCGATGCCTTCCGGCACGATGATGTCGATCCCGCCCCAGAAGGCGACCGCCGTGACGTGCACCTCGTCTGCGGTGATCTCCGCCCCGCGAAAGTCGATCACGCAGCCGCCCATCACGGCGACCGCGACGACGCGCCCGCCGCACCGCCACCGGCCCTTGCGGCCGGCTCCCGCCATCACGCTGATCACCGTGTTCGTGACCGGGGTACGACGCGGCGGACCTGCCGGGCTTTCGCCCGACAGGTCCGCCGTTACTGCAGCTAGGTCGTCGCGGGTGCGTGCGTTGAGTGCTGCGTCGATACGTGCAGCGAACTCGTCAAGCGTCAGCGTGCCGTCGGCGGTCCGCTCTTTGAGCACCTCGACGACCGCGTCCCGGTCCGCGTCGGACGCTCGCAAGGACACCGACGGGGCGTCATCACCCACGGCCGAAGCATGACAGATCAGCCGGTTTTACGCGCTTCCTTCGTACCGTCGATGGTCTGGTCGATGGTGTCGACGGTCTCGGCCGCCTCGAGCGCTTCCTGCTGCGCCTTCAGCGCGTCCGACTCCTCCGCCAGTGCCTGCACCGTGGCCGCACGCTCGCGACGCTCGATGACCTTCTCCTGTGCGGCCTTCGTCTGCTGCGCGGCAGCGGTCTGCTTCGCGGCCTTCTGGCCGACCTGCGCCTTGCGCTGCGTTGCCTCGCGCTCGATGTTCTGCTCGCGCTGCTCGGCCCGCTGCGTCGCTGCCTTGCGCTTCGCCGCGGCCTGCTCGCGTGCCTCGCGAACCTCCTGCTGCGCCAGCTCGCGCTTGGTGTCCGCGACAGCCTCGAGCTGAGCTGCCTTGCGCAGCTCGGCGACCTTGGCCTGACGGACCCGGCCGCTCTCGAGCAGCAGGTCGTTACGGAGCAGGGATCCGAGGGTGGTCTCGACCGAGGCCTCGAAGCCCTCGAAGGCCAACGCCGGCGGCCACTGCTCGTTGTCGTGCTGACCGCTCACCTTGGCGACGGCGTTCAGCGGCAGTCGCGCTACGGAGAGATAGGTGTTGACGACCGTGCGCGGAAGGGTCTGGACGTTCATGAAGTCTCCTTGTTGATCTTGTCGAGCGCAGCCGCGGTGGCCTCGGCCTTCTTGGCCTCCGCTTCCAGCTTCGCCGCTTCCTTGTCCGTCGCGTCTCGCTGGGCAACTGCCTGACGAACCTCGTTGGCAGCCTTCTCGCGCTCGGCTTCCTTGGTGCGCTCGACGGCGGCCTCGCGCTGCGCGGTCTCGGCGGCGATGCGCTGCTCCTCGCGGGCACGCGTCATCTCGGCCTGCTGCTTCTGCTTCTCAGCAGTGGTTTCCGCGGCGAGTCGCTCGCGCTCGATCTCGATCTCCTTCTCGCGGGCGACGACCTCGGCCTGCGCGCGCTCGCGCTCGGCCTCGGTCTCGAGCCTGGTCGCCTCGACCGCAGCGTCTGCCTTGTCCTTGTGCAGCTCGCCTTCACGGTGAAGGTCCTCGTTGCCGAAGACGACGCCGGCGGCGGATTTCACGACGCCTTTGGCGCGCTCTGTGAGGGTGCTCACAGGGTTGAAGTTGGGCATGTGACTCTCCTGAACGACGGCATGCAGCCGCTGAAGTAACACGTATGGGGGGACGTCTGTAGTCCTACCCGCCGCTAGCCCGAGCAAGCACTCGACAAGCGGATGTCACCCCGCGGAAACCCTTAGACCGCGCAGGATTCGTCGTCGCACGTGTTGGCGGTGCCATCGGAGGGATCGATGATCGTCAGCGGCCGGCTCTCGTCGTAGGCGCGGTTGAGCACCTGCAGCAACGCCTCGGCTGGCTGTGCGCCGCTGACGCCGTACCTGCGGTCGACGACGAAGAAGGGGACACCGGTGATGCCGTAGCTCATCGCCTGCTGCTCGTCGGCCCGCACGGCGTCCCCGTAGCGGTCGCTCTCCAGGACCTCGCGCGCGTCCGAAGCGTCCAGCCCGACCTCGGTCGCGAGCCGGATCAGCGCCGTGCGATCTGCGACCGGCGCACCCTCCGTGAACGTCGCGAGAAGCAGGCGTTCCTTCAGCTGCTCCTGCTTGCCGCGCTCGAGCGCGAAATGGAGCAACCGGTGCGCGTCGAACGTGTTGCCGCCGCGGATGTGCTCGAAGTGGAACTCCAGACCCTCAGCCGCTGCCGTCTGCGTCATCTGCTCGTTGAGCTGGCGCGCGCGTTCGACGGTCATCCCGTACTTACGGGCCAGATGCTCGTCATGTGTGCCGCTCCGCTCCAGCGGGGCACCCGGGTCGAGCTCGAACGACCGGTAGGTGACGGTCACCTCGTCGGCGTGCTCGAAGTCCGCGAGCGCCTGCTCGAAGCGACGCTTTCCGATGTAGCACCACGGGCACACGACGTCTGACCAGATGTTCACCTGCATGTTCACGTCAACGCGACTGATCGCCTGAGGATTCCGTCGTCAGCTCGCGGAGGCATTCCGGCAGCTCGTCGAGCAGCTCTCGGGCGAGGAAGCCGACGCGGCCGACCCGCATCGCAAGCCGGTCACCGGCAGACCCGTGCAACGCGAGTCCCCACAGCGCGGCGGTGAGCGCGTCGCTCGTTCGTGCCGCTACGCCTGCCGCCGCTCCGGCGAGCACGTCACCCGACCCGGATGTCGCCAGTCCAGGGTTTCCTTTGGGCACCGAGAACGCGTCTGCATCGGGAGCCGCGGCTGCGCTGTTGAGCACGACGGTCACGCCGTACCGCTCGACGAGATCACGTGCCAGGTCGTGATCGTCGTCGTCGGTGTCGTCGAGGAGATATCCGGCCTCAGATGTGTTGGGCGTGATCACGCAGTTGCGGCCCAGGGCTTCGACGCCGAGATCGAGCACACCGCAGGTGGCGCCCATGGCGTCCAGCACGATGGCAGGTGGCGAGTCGAGGGACGTCAGGACGTCGCCGACGAGAGCTCGGACGTTGTCCGGTTCGGCCATGCCCGGACCGAACAGCACTGCGTCGGCCTTCTCCGCGAGCTCGCCGATCTCCTTCGCCGCGCGCGGGTCGAGCCCACCACCCTTGGTAGTCGGAAAACCGAAGACACCCGCCTCCGGCATCGCCACCCCGAGAGATCCGGCGTAGTCCTCGCACGTCGCGACCGTGAGCTTGCCGGCTCCGACACGAAGGGCAGCGAGTCCCGCCAGCAGCACCGCGCCCGGGGTGCTTCGCGCACCGCCCACCACGAGGACCGTGCCCCGATCGTTCTTTGTCACCTCTTGGTCGGGTGGCTCGAGTGGCCAGCGGTCCCTGAGCATCTCGTCGGTGACGACGGTCGGCTCACTCATGCGCGGTGACAGGTGCGTCGTCGGTCTTGATTGCCGTGGTGTCGTTGAAGGCGTCGAGCTGCATGCCTGTCGCATCGGGACGCACCTGGTACGACGTCAACGAGCAGTTGCGCAGCTGGCCGGAGTAGGACGTCGCCTCATCAGGTGTCAGATTCTCCAGGATGTAGCGCGCAAGCAGGATCGGAACGTCGTGCGACACGACAAGCACTCGCTCGTCCGTCATCGCCAGCCGCATCTCCAGCAACCAGGCACGCATCCTCGTCGCGACGTCGGCCCACGACTCGCCTCCACTGGGCCGATACCAGAACTTGCCGACGTAGTCGCGCCGGGCAGCCTCGTCCGGGAACTGTGCGCGCAAGCCTGCACCGGTCAGCCGGTCGAGGACGCCCTGTTCGCGGTCCCGCAGTCGCTCGTCAACGTTGAGCGGCAGCGTCTCGAGGCCGGACGTCTCCAGGATCAGGCGCGCGGTCTCCCGCGCGCGCACATAAGGAGAGACGACGACCTGGGTCGGCAGCTGATCGGCCGGCTGGTCGCCGAACCACTTGCCCAAGGCGACGGCCTGCTCGATGCCGTTGTCGGTCAGCTCGACGAGTACGTCGTTGACGTCGATGTCGAGTCGCAGCGCCTTGGCTGCGCGTGCAGCGGTGTTCGCTACGTTTCCGCGGCTCTCGCCATGGCGTACGAACCACAGCGATTGAGGCCAACCGACTCCTGCCACGGAGCCCGGCCTACCCTCAGCAGCCCTTCGCGAACACGTAGCACTTGAGCGCAGGTTCGCGCGACGTCTCCGGTGCACCGACCAGGTTCACGTCGGGTACGACGATGCTGACGATGGCGGGGCCGAGCATCGCGGGCTGCAGGTAGTTCTGCGGGTTAGCCGGGTCGATGCCCGGCTGGTAGACCTCGGTGCAGACCGACGCGGGTACGTGTGCGGGCACCGCCGGACCGGGATGCGACAGCGCGTCCATCACCAGCGCATAGGTCACCGGGTCGACGGTGCCGAGGAAGTTGTGCTCGTAAGTGTCGGTCGGGCAGATGTCCTGGGTCGCGACGTTCGTGATCCGACCCTTGCCCGTGTGCAGGGATGACGAGGCCGTGGCTGCGCTGTCACTGGGCTTGACCTCTTCATCCGTGTGCGTGAACACGTTGGTGTAGGAGATGCCGCGGAACGTCTCGGCGTAGCTGTTCAGCGCCGTGATGAACTTCGCTGACGCAGCCTGCTGCCACGCCGCGGGTACGCAGCGGGTCTGCCCCTCGGTGCACGAGCCCCCGGCTGTCGTGCCGTGGTTGGTCGGCGCCATGCCGATGATGTCGTCAACCATCCGCCGGGTGTCGGGCCAGAAGCGCAACGCCCAACGCATCGACATGCCGCCTTGGCTGTGACCGAGCACCGCGATCCGACGGTCGGCCATCCGGTGCATCGTGCGGATGCCGTAGACCAGGTACTCGCCCGCAACCTGGATGTCACCGAGAGTGTGGAACGGCATGGTCAGGTCACACCACGGCCGCTTCTGCGCCGTGAAGGCACGTTCGTAGTTCCACGAGAAGTTCTGCTTCGGGGTCGCGCTCGTGCCCGGCGACAGCAGCACCGGCTCCAAGTGCCCTTGCCGGAAGTCGCCTTCGCAGTGCAACGCCGCCTTGAGGTCCTTGGCGGGCACGGACAGGGCGGGGCCGGGCCGGTCCAACGGCGCAAATGCCGGCGTGGTCGCCGCGTGAACCGGGACGGCCATCACCGCCGCAGCCGCGATCGCGAGCAGTCGGAGGCGCATTCAAGAGGAGTTCGGCGTTGCGTCGGCTCAATCCTGCTCGGTCGACGGGACGATGCCGGGATGAGCAGCCGCTACTCGACCGACGTGCTGGCCGAGCAGAACCCGAAACGCCGCCCGGTGCCGCGGGTCACCGCCGAGATCGGGCTGGTCGTGGAGACGAACGACAGGTCCGACGGCCGGTTGGACGGGTTCGTGGGGGAGATCGTCGCGCTCGAGCCGCACGGGGTCCGGCTGCGCGGTCGCGGCGGCGCCGAGCGGATGCTGCCCTGGTCGGAGGCGGGCTTCGCGATCGACGGGCAGGTCGTGACCCTCGTCCGGCCGACTGCGGAGCGCCGTGGTCCGACGCGCACCGCATCCGGATCGGTCGCGGCCGAAGCCGGCACCCGGGCCAGGGTCGCCCGCGCCAGCCGCATCCTCGTCGAGGGTGCGCACGACGCTGACATCCTCCGGATCGTGTGGCAGGCCGACCTGGCCGCGGCGGGCGTCGTGGTGGAGATGCTCGAGGGCGCGGACAACCTGGCGGACGTCGTGGCCGAGTTCGCGCCGACCGCCGATGCGCGCCTCGGAGTGCTTCTCGACCATCTGGTGCCCGGCTCGAAGGAGTCGCGGATCGCAGCGGCGGTGGCCGGTCCGCACGTGCTGGTCGTCGGACATCCGTTCGTGGACATCTGGCAGGCGGTGCGGCCGCAGGTCCTCGGGATCGGCGCCTGGCCGGAAGTGCCGCGCGGGCAGCCGTGGAAAGACGGCGTCGCAGCGGCGCTCGGCTACCCGGACGCCGCGACGGCCTGGCGGGAGATCCGGAAAGTGATCCGCACCTACCGGGACCTGGACCCCGCACTCCTCGGCCCGGTGGAGCAGCTGATCGACTTCGTCACCGCCGAGGACTACTGAGCAACAGACTCGGCGCGCATGCGCCAGGCATCGGTCACGAGCTCTTGAAGGCGTACGACGTCGACCTTGTCGAGCCTGAGCATCACGAGCGGCCAGCCTTCGTAGGAGGGCGTCGTGAAGAAGAGGTCGGGCTCGCCCAGCACGAGCGCCTGTTTCTCCGCCTCATCCCCGACGTACAGCACGGCGATGTCGCTGCGGATGACGCGTCCCTTGCCGGGCTGTCGTTCGGGATAGGACCAGACGAAGCCCTTGTTGGCGACGCGGAAGTCGAAGCCGTCACTGTCGATCTCGTTGACGTCCGGCAGTGCGAGCGCCAGGCGTCGTACGTCGTCAGCGTCCGCCATGACCGTCGAGTGTGCACCCGACGCGTCTAGCTGACGAAGAAGTTCACTTCCTGCGCAGCGGTGTCGACCTGTGCGTCGAGCGTCTCCGCGTCGAGCATCAGCGCCGCAGCCGAGTCGAGGAAGACGCGTGCGCCGCCCTCGTCGACGACCTGGTCGCCCGGGGCGGGGGCCGGCACGATCGCCAGCTCGAGCTGGGGCCCGTCGCCGCCGTTGCCCTGGGTGGTGGCGATCCGGACACCGGCGTCGGCGGGATCGTCGATGGATTCGGCGAGAGACCTGATGGCGAACTGGGCGTTCTCGGTGAGGGTCAGCATGGCGCGCCCTTCTGGTGGCACTGAACCGGACAAAACGGTCGCTGGAGACGCTACTCCGATCGCAGTGTGACGGGCATCACCGGAACAAACGAAGGGGTTGCCTGCGTTTACGGCGTAGCCTAAGCGCAGACAACACCTTCACTTACGGAGACCTTGTGACCGTCCTCGAAACTCGGCCCGCGCCTGCTCCGGCTGGCCGTCCAGACCCTCAAGCCGACCGCGGCTCGCGTCGCTGGTGGATCCTCGCGGTCCTCGGGATCGCCCAGCTCATGGTCGTGCTGGACAGCACAGTCGTGAACATCGCGTTGCCCCACGCCCAGACGTCTCTCGGTTTCTCCGACGGCAACCGGCAGTGGATCGTCACCGCCTACTCGCTGGCCTTCGGCAGCCTCTTGCTGCTCGGTGGTCGACTTGCCGACGACTTCGGCCGCAAGCGCGTGTTCCTGGCGGGCGTCATCGGCTTCGCCGTCGCTTCCGCGGTCGGGGGTGCGGCCACCGGCTTCGGCATGCTCGTCGTCGCCCGTGCCGTTCAAGGTGCGTTCGGCGCACTCCTCGCGCCCGCGGCGCTGTCCCTGCTCACCACGACGTTCCCCGACCCCAAGGAGCGCGGCAAGGCGTTCGGCATCTACGGCGGCATCGCCGGTGCCGGCGCCTCGATCGGCCTGCTGCTCGGTGGCGTGCTCACCGAATACCTCGACTGGCGCTGGACGATGTATGTCAACGTCGTCTTCGCTGTTGCCGCTGCCGTCGGTGGCGCCCTTCTCCTTGCCCCGCACATGAAGGGTGAGCTGCGTCAGCGCATCGACAAGCTCGGCACGGTGCTCGCGTGCTCGAGCATGTTCGCCATCGTCTACGGCTTTGCGCACGCGGCGACCAAGACCGGTTCTGCGGGCTGGAGCGATCTGCAGACGCTCGGCTTCCTCGCGGGCGGCGTCGTACTGCTCATCGCTTTCGTCGTGACCGAGCGCCGTGTTGCGCATCCGCTGCTGCCACTGCGCGTCCTCACCGACCGCAACCGTGCCGGCGCCTACGTCGCGACGTTCCTGTCGTCGGTCGGCATGTTCGGCGTCTTCCTCTTCCTTACCTATTATCTCGAGGCCACGCTCGGCTACAGCCCGGTCAAGACCGGCCTCGCGTTCCTGCCGATGACCGCCGTGCTCATGGTGAGCGCGGGCCTGGGCAACACCGTCCTGCTGCGTCGCTTCAGCCCGCGGGCGCTCGTCCCGGCCGGACTGATGGCGGTTGCCGTCGGCATGGTGCTGCTCACCCGGATCGACCTGCAGGCCTCCTACGTCGCCGTCATCCTGCCGTCGCTGCTCGTCATGGCGGTCGGTTTCGGACTCGTCTTCGCGCCGTGCTTCAGCCTGGGCACGCTCGGCGTTCGTGCCCACGACGCCGGTGTGGCATCCGCAACCATCAACGTGTCGCAGCAGATCGGCGGCTCGATCGGCACCGCGCTCCTCAACACCATCGCCACCGGGGTGGCCGCCACCTTCGTGGCCGCACACGTCGGCGGTGCGACGCCGGCCGCGCTGGTTGCCGTCCAGGCGGCAGTCCACTCCTACATCGTCGTGTTCTGGATCGGCGCCGCGATCTTCGCCGGGGCTGCGCTCGTGGTCGGCCCGATGCTGCGTGGCGGGCGGCTGCCGATGGACAGCGACGACGTAAGTGCGGTAGCAGTTCACGCATGATGTCCACCACCGATGTTGCGCCTCGCCGGTTGCGGGCGGACGCTGCCCGCAACCGGCAGGCGCTCATCGATGCCGCACAGCGGCTGTTCACGACCCGCGGGCTGTCGGTCACCTTGGACGACATCGCCGCCGAGGCGGGTGTCAACGTCGCCACGGCCTACCGCAACTTCGCCAACAAGCGCGAGCTGCTCCAGGCGTTCTTGCAGCAGATCAGTGACGACGCGATCCGGATCGCCGAGGAGGCCGCTGCCCACGACGATCCGTGGCAGGGGCTGACCGACTTCTTCGCCCGAACGCTGCGGCTGATGGCCGAGAACCGCGGCATGCACGACGTTGTGACCGCGAGCTACACCGCCGACTGGATGCAACACCTCGAGGACCACGTCAACCCGGCGCTGCAGACGTTGTTGACGCGTGCCCGCAAAGCCGGCCTCGTCCGTCCCGGCTTGGCACCGGCCGACCTCGGCGTCGTACTGCAAATGCTTGCGACCGTCACGGACATCGAGACCCCGGACACTGCCGGCTTGGTACGCCGATACCTCACGCTCGTCCTCGACGGGCTGCGTCTCGCCGACAAGAAGCTGCCCGGCACGCCGCCCAGCTCCACCGCCGTCCACACTGCCGTCGCCCAGAGCTGAGACGCCAAGTTGGGTGCTGCCGTACCCAAATTGGGTACGGCAGCCGGTTCCGGTGCGAGGTCTTCCTTCCTACGGTCATAGGTGTGGGGACGGGCGTGGCAAAACCGGACGAATCCGGGATCGATCGGTCCAAGAGGCTGTCGCGGCACCGCGATTTCGGTCACCATCCGTCAATGACCGTTCTCGAGCGCGAGGCCTTCCTCGACTCCCTCGTCGAATACGCCGGCGAAGCGGCAGCCGGCGCTAGTCGGCTGGTCTTCCTCGCGGGCGAGGCGGGCGTCGGCAAGACCACACTTCTCGAGCTGCTGCGCGAGCGGCTGCCGCAGGCGCGCTGGGTCGCCGGGGCGTGTGACGGTTCGTTCACGCCGCAGCCGCTGGGGCCGCTGTTCGACATCGCCCCGGAGCTCGGCGGTGCGATCGCGACGGCATGTGCCGAGGAGGCGTCGCGAGAGCGGCTCTTCCGGGTGTTGCTCGAGCAGCTGTCGCCGCCGTCGCTGTTCACCGTGATGGTCATCGAGGACGCGCACTGGGCGGATGAGGCGACGACGGACCTCGTCCGGTTCCTCGGCCGTCGGCTCCGCGACAGCCCGACTCTGTTGATCGTCAGCTATCGCGACGACGGACTGACGGCCACGCACCCGGTCCGGCTCACCCTTGGCGACCTCACGCCGGAGCGTTCGTTACGACGGATGACGCTGTCACCTCTTTCTCCTGCGGCGGTCAACACGTTGGCGGCGGGGACGGGTGTCTCGGGTGACGAGCTCTATGCGCTGACCGGTGGCAACCCGTTCTTCGTCAACGAAGTCCTCGGTGTCAACTCGCCGACGCTGCCGGTGTCGGCGCGCGACGCCGTTCTCGCCCGCGTCGCGCGTCTGTCCGTCGACGCACGTACGACGCTGGACGCCGTCGCCGTTTACGGCAGCAGTGTCGAACCGCCGCTTGTCGCCGTCATCTCCGAACGCGCGGACGGGCTCGACGACTGCCTCGAGAGCGGCGTACTCGTTTCGGAGCCGGCCGGCGTGCGGTTCCGCCACGAGCTTGCCCGGCTCGCAGTCGAGGAGTCGATCCCCGGCCACCGTAAGCGCGACTTGCACGCGCGCATCCTCGCCGAGCTGCGCGCGCGACCTGGCGCTGAGCTGGCGATGCTGGCTCACCACGCCGAGGGTGCGCTCGACGCGAACGCGGTGCTCGACTATGCCGTGCGAGCCGGACATCGGGCCGAGCAGATGAGCGCACACCGCGAAGCGGCCGCGCAGTACTCCCGGGCGTTGCGCTTCGCGACCGATCGGCCGGCGCCCGAGCGTGCTGAGCTGCACGATCTCCTCGCGAGTGAGCTCCTGTTGATCGAGGACTGGCGTCGCTCCGACGAGGAACGCAGCCGAGCTGTCGAGCTGTGGCGGCAGAGCGGCGACCGCTTGCGGCTCGGAGACTCGCTTCGTCGGCTCAGCCGGGCGAGGATGCGCAGCTACGACCGGACCGGTGTGGATCTCATGGAGGAGTCCATCTCCGTGCTAGAGGTCCTGCCTCCCTCGCGCGAGCTTGCGTGGGCCTATGCCAACAAGGCTGCGTCGTTCATGTACGTCGACCCGCCGCGTTCGGTGGAGGCGGCCCAGTTTGCGCGCAAGGTGCTGGAGACGGCGGGTGTCGACGACCCGGCCCTGGTCAGCGACACGCTCAACACCGAGGCATGCTCACTTTCCGCGATGGGTGAGCTCGACGTCGTGCCCATGCTCGAGGAAGCATTACGTGTCGGGCTGGAGGGCAACGCGTTCGAGGCGGCGAGTCGCTGCTACACCAACCTCGTCGCGACGCTGATCAACTTCAACCGTGTCGACGACGCGAGGCGCTACGCCGAGGAGGGCGTCCCGTTCTGCGACGAACACGAGCTCACCATGTACATGCACTGCCTGGCCGGCGCGCATATGGTCGTGCTCGAGAAGCTGGGTCGCTGGGACGAGGCGCTGGAGCTGGCGGAGCGGGAGCTCCTCAAGCCGACGTTGTCGCCGTTCAACCGTGCGACGCCGCTCATGACGGCCGCCATGATCTATGCCCGCCGGGGCGACCGGAAGCTGGCTGACCCGATGATCGCCGAGGCGATCGTCGTGATGAACGACATGGGGTGCAACGAGGAGAACCTTCGCCACATCGAGTTCTCCTGGCTCGAGGGCGAGGTCGACGACGCCCGCACTCGCGCGATCGCCTTGGCGAGGATCCCTGGTCTTCCCGCTGAGCTGACCGCCGAGATCGCGGTCTGGTTGAAACGGCTGGGCGAGAGCGTCGACGACTACGAGCTCATGGTCGATCCGGTTCGCCAGCGCCAGCTCGACGAGCCATGGCCACAGGTGGCAGCGATGTGGGCGGAGATCGGCTCACCCTACGAGCAGGCGCTCGCGCTGTCCGACTCCGGCGAAGAGGAGCCGATGCGCGAGGCCATCGCCATCCTCGACGGCCTGGGCGCAACCGCCGCTGTCAACGTCGTACGCGCGGAGATGCGCCGGCGTGGTTTCGCGTCGATCCCGCGAGGGGTGCGGAGCGCGACGCGTGAGGACAGCCTCGGTCTCACCCGCCGTCAGCGCGAGGTGTTCGACCTGATGGCCGAAGGTCTCACCAACGCCGAGATCGGCGCCCGCCTGTTCCTCTCGGAGCGCACTGTCGATCACCATGTCGGCAGCGTGCTGGCCAAGCTCGGTGTGGACTCGCGTCGCGAGGCGGTGCGACTAGCGGCGACGACGTAGCCATGTCGCTCTACATGGACGTGCACACACTCGACGGCGAGGTCTGCGTCGACGACGTCGTACAAGCGCGGCTCGCAGACCTGCGCACGCAACCGGCGTACGACGTGCAGTACCTGCGCTACTGGGTGTCCGAGTCCTCCGGGAAAGTGTTCTGCCTGGTCGAAGCGCCTTCGGCGATCGCCGCCGCGACGGTGCATCTCGAGGCCCACGGCGGCGTCGCGCAGGAGCTGTTCGCCGTCAAAGAAGGCAGCTAGCCCGCCGGGCCTTATTCCTGGAGCAGGCTGTCGATCTGGCCGACGGCTTCGGCGATGCCTTCGACCATCCCCATGCCGACGAGCTGTTCCATCTCGGCCGTGCTGCGGAAGTAGGTCGTGACTGTCATCCGTGATCCTGTGTCGGTCACCTCGATGTCAGCGCGCATGCGCATCGTCGGCATGGCGGCGTCGGGGTTGCCGGAGTCGTCCGAGAAACCGTCCTCCATCTCCAGGGAGCGCGGCTCGTCGACGGCGAGGAACCGCCACCATCCCCGAGCCTTCTCACCACCCGGGCCGGTCATGAAGTAGGTCGCCTCGCCGCCGACGGCGAAGTCGTATTGCTCGAACGTCGCCGGCCAGGTCGGCGGTCCCCACCAGCGCTCGAGCTGACGCGGGTCGGCCCACAACTGCCAAACGCGTTCGGGGGAGACGTCGTAGTCCGCCACCAACGTCAGCGTCAGCGCGTTCTCGTCTTTCTTCGAGCTCACTAGCGGCATCTCAGGGTCTCCTTGTCTCAGGCTTGACGGTCCTTGGTGAGCAGCGCGTCGATGCGTTCGAGCCGTCCGCGCCAGATCTCCTCGTAGCGGTCGAGCAGCCGGGCTGCCGCCTGTACGGTGCGCACTTCGCCGCGCACCATCCGCTCCCGTCCGCGCGTCTGCTTGCTCACCAGGCCCGCCTTCTCCAACACCGCGACGTGCTTCTGCACTGCCGCGAACGACATGGCATAGCGGTGAGCAAGGGCAGACACCGACGCCTCCTCGCGCAGCACCCGATCGAGGATGTCGCGTCGAGTGGGATCGGCCAGGGCGCCAAAGACCCGGTCTGCATCGACTTGCTGATCTACAACCATCCAGTTGTACGTTATAGATGTCGTCGGGATCCGTCAAGATGTGCGCATGAGCAAAGTGACCTGCCACATGTCGATGTCGGTCGACGGATTCGTCGCCGGACCGCACCAGAGTCTTGAGAACCCGCTCGGCATCGGCGGCCCGCTGCTCCACGAGTGGCACTTCGACCCGATGCACGAGGACGACCTCGCTTGGCGCGACAGTCTGCTCGCACCCAAGGGTGCCTACATCATGGGCCGCAACATGTTCGGTCCGATTCGCGGTGAGTGGGACGACGACTGGCGCGGCTGGTGGGGCGACGAGCCGCCCTACCACGCGCCGGTGTTCGTGCTGACTCATCACGCCCGCGAACCG
Organism: Frankiaceae bacterium; assembly: GCA_025929315.1. Classification (GTDB taxonomy): domain Bacteria; phylum Actinomycetota; class Actinomycetes; order JAFAQI01; family JAFAQI01; genus DATBDO01. The sequence continues at coordinate 41,784 of JAICMI010000001.1, read as the reverse complement.
ATAGAGATGCAGGGCGGTACGACGTTCTACTTCGTCGACGGCTTCGAGGCGGCGTTCGAGCAGGCACGCGCGATCGCCGGTGACAAGGAGATCGACATCGCCGGCGGCGCATCCACGGTGCGACAGGCGCTGAACGCAGGTGTGATCAACGAGCTCGTCGTCGACGTGGCGCCCGTCGTCCTGGGGAGTGGTGAGTCAATATTCGCGGGCATCACGGACGTGAAGCTCGAGCAGATCGAGGTCGCTCACTCACCATTCGCGACGCACATCCGTTATCGCGTCGGTTAGGCCTTCCACCGCGGGTCGCGACCGAGTACGCCGAGAGCGCGTTCGAAGACGGGGGCGTCGTCAGGGACGGCAACTGCCGGGCCGAACGCAGTGCCGCGCATCGCGTCGCCGTTGGGCCCGTTGAAGAAACCCGAAGTGAGCTCGAGAAGTGGCTCGAGTCCGGCAGGGTCGGCCTCGAACGGGACGCCGGCGCCCTGCGACAGGTCCCACGCGTGCACGGTCAGCTCGCCGAACGTGATGACGCCGATCGCGTCCGCCGGCATGCCCTGCCCGCCGACTGATGTCTCGCCGGTCCACGCTTCGGGGTTGTCCCACTTGGCGGCGAGCTCGTTGAGCTTCTGCGGGATGGCGGTCCGCCAGTCTTTCGGGAGGTTGGCCGCAGTCCCGGACGGGCCCATCGTCGACGTCTCTCCGGTGGCCTTCTCCGCGGCACCGCCGAACGCGTAGGTGATTCCGTGGATGTGGTCCAGCAGGTCGCCGACGGTGTACTCACTGCACGGCGTCGGGTTGTCGAGCGCGTCGTCCGGTACCGCCGCAACGGCGTCGGCCAGACGACTGGCGGCAGGCTTCAGGTCGATGACCGGCATGGCCTCTCCTCATCCTCAGGATCGCTGCGTCGACGTCGCGAGCTGTTCGATGCGCTCGAGACTGCGCGTCATGTTGTCCTTGGTCTTGGCGCCGTAGCCGCGGACCAGCCAGCGGGTGCCGAACTTGCCCTCCTGGCTGATGTCCCAGCTCTCCCGGACAAGCGTGCCGCCGTCGACCGGCTCGAGCTCGTAGCGCCAGATCCGCCCGCCGAACAGCTGCCGCCATCGGGCGCCACCGGCCGACGGCCGTGCCTGCCAGGCGATCCGGCGGTTCTCGTCGTAGTCGATGACGGTGTTGGCCATCGTGTACTCGCCGCCGAAGTCCATGTTCATGCCGAACGTCGACCCGAGCGAGAGCTGCTCGGGCAGGTCGAAGGCGTCCCGGACCGTCTCGTTGCCGCTGATGTCACGGTGCCTTCGGGGATCCGCCACGAGAGCCCAGATCCGCTCCGGCGGCGCGGTGATCCGGCGTTCGACCGACACGACCCACCGCGACACGCACTGACCGTATCCAGCCCGAGCTAGCCGTGCCGCTCCAGATGGCGAGCCAACTGGATCTCGACTGCGGAAAGCCGATCGTCCACGCGGTCGAATCGCGTGTCCTGCCGAGCGAAACCGGCGTCCAACTTGGCGTCGAGGCGAGCGAAGCCGGCGTCCATCTTGCTCTCGAGGCGAGTGAAGCCGGCGTCCATCTTGCTGTCGAGTCGGAAGAGCGCGGTCGCCAGGAGCCCGACGGCAGCAAAGGCTGCTGCCAGCGCTCCGGCCGAGACTGCGTGGTCCACGCGTCCACTATCGGCGGCATGCGACCGCAGTGCAACGCGCCGCAGGAGCGGTGTGGATGCGGATCGAGCCGTCCGTGCGTAGACTGAGGGAGTACTGAGGCAACCGCCTCCGCGCGCGCGAGTCTTCGACGGATCCTTCGTCGGCGCTGTCTGCAGATCGGGCCATGTCCGATCAGTCGCGACAGCCACGTCAGCCGGGGCGACTTGGCCGACCGTGTCCACGGTCGTGTGTTCGAGGAGGGCTGAGTGCCACCGACGCGACGTCGCCGTACCCGTGGTGGCGTGCCCGTGGCGGGCCACGAGGGCCAGCAACGGTCCGATCGCCCCGAGCATCAGCAACGTGGGCAGCAGCAACGGCAGTCCGAGCCGCAGCGGCGGTCCAACTCACAGCGCCGGCCGCAGGACCAGGGCCCGATCGCCGCGATGGCGCAGGCCGCGGCCGCCGTCGACGTTGCCGTCCAGCGCAAGCGGGTCACGCCGACCAACCGCGCGACCTTCCAGGCGATCGGCATCCTCGTCCGCGAGCTGCGTGCCCAGGCAAAGACCGAGCGCATGCCCGAGGTGCAGAGAGCCGCGACCCTCAAGAGGATCGACGGGCTCGCCGCCGCACTTGCCCGGACCTCCGCTCGCGAGTCCTCTCTCTTTGCGTTGCTGACCGATGAGGCCAACCTGCTGCCCGGGACGGCCGCCGCGTTGCGCGAGCTGCGCGAGAAGGCCGGCATGGCCAAGGAGGAGATCGATGAGGCTCCCGCCGCTGCTGAGTTCGCTCCTCCGGCACGCGAGGAGAGGCAGGTCGTGCCCCAGTCGGTCATCTCTCGCCAGCTCGCCAACCCGTTCCTCGCGCCGGACTACTCGGCGGTGCAGGCGTCCCGACCCAAGCCCCGGCTGCTCGTCGACTGGGAGCTGCTCAACCCGTTGTTGCGCGCCTTCGAGACCGCGCAGCCGGGTGTCACGTCATGCATGGCGCTGCCGGACCCCTCCCACGCACACATCGCGCCCGGCCGCGACCTCATGCCCCACCAGGCCCAGGTCGTCGAATCAGCGCGCGCGGGTCATCGCACCTTCCTGCTTGCTGACGAGCCGGGCCTCGGCAAGACCGCGCAGGCACTGCTCGCCACCCAGGCCACCAACGCCTATCCGTTGCTTGCCGTCGTACCCAACGTCGTCAAGACGAGCTGGGCCCGCGAGGCCGAGATGTGGACGCCGCACCACCGCGCGACCGTCATCCACGGTGACGGCGAGAACGTGGACGCGTTCAGCGACATCGTCATCGTCAACTACGACATCCTCGACCGGCACGCGGGCTGGCTCGGCAACTTCGGCTTCCGCGGGATGGTCGTCGACGAAGCCCACTTCATCAAGAACAAGACCTCGCAGCGCTCACAGAACGTACTGGAGCTCTCGCGCAAGATCCGTCACCGTTCGATGCGACCGCTGTTGATGGCGCTGACCGGTACGCCGCTGATCAACGACATCGAGGACTTCCTTGCCATCTGGGAGTTCCTCGGCTGGATCAGCGACAAGGACGTGGGTCCCGATCTTCTGCACGGTCTCGAGCAGCACGAGATGACACCGCTCGACCCGGACTTCTATCCGGCCGCCCGGCAGACCGTCATCGACATGGGCATCGTCCGGCGGCGCAAGGAAGAGGTCGCCAAGGACATTCCGGCGCGCCGGATCGCCGACATGCCGGTCGAGCTCGAGGGCGCGCTGGCCAACTCGATCCGCGACGCGGAACGACGCCTTGTACGACGACTGGTCAAGCGATACGAGTCGGCGTTGGCTGCACGCAAGGACGCGGACTCCGTCGTGGCCGTCGATCTCGAACTCGTGCGCACGGTCTGCGCTCGCGAGCTTCGCGAGTCAACCGACGACAACAGCGACGGCGAGAACGTGTTCGCGATGATGCGTCGCATCGGTCAGGCCAAGGCCGAGCTTGCAGCGGACTACACCGCTCAGCTGTCGCGCAGCGCCGGCAAGGTCGTGTTCTTCGCCAAGCACATCGACGTGATGGACACGGCCGAAGCAGTGTTCGCCAAGCGGGGGATCGGCTATTCGTCGATCCGCGGCGACCAGAGCACACGTGCGCGCAACAAGGCGATCGACTCATTCGTCAACGACCCCGACGTGCAGGTGATCGTCGTGTCGCTCACGGCCGGTGGTGTCGGCATCAACCTGCAGGTCGCATCCAACGTCGTACTCGCGGAGCTTTCGTGGACCGCGGCCGAGCAGACCCAGGCGATCGACCGGGTGCACCGGATCGGTCAGGACCAGCCCGTCGTGGCCTGGCGCATCATCGCCGCGCAGACCATCGACGCGCGCGTGGCGGAGCTGATCGACACCAAGGCCGGTCTTGCCGCCCGTGCTCTCGACGGATCGGACGTGGAGACCACGACGGTCGACGTCCAGCTCGAGGCACTCGTGTCGTTGCTGACCGATGCGCTGACCTAGCAATAGACACGCTGCGCAGCGGGTATGTCCCAGACAATCGGGAGGTTGCCATGCGTACGGTCACGAGTCGCTTCATCGGGTTCCTGCTCGTCCTGCTCGGCGCGTGGGGCGGCATCGTCGCCTTCGCCGGTCCCGCAATCGGCTTCCGCATGGGCAGCGGTCCGGCCTGGGACTGGACAACGGCCAACGGCGAGCTGCACGCAGCGCCCGGGGCTGCCGTCGTACTCGGCGGTCTGCTTCTGCTCGCCGCGGCTCCTCGCGTGCTCGCCCGGTTCGGTGCCCTGCTCGCGATCCTCGGCGGCATGTGGCTCGTCGTCGGTCCGCTCTTCGCGTCGATGTGGCTCGGCAGCGGAGCCGAGACGCAGATCGCGTCATCGACCTTGTCGCAGGCCGCGCGGCCGCTGGGTTACCACTACGGCACCGGCCTGCTGATCGTCGCGTTCGCCGCCTACGCCTGGGCGAGCTGCGCTGCTTACGTGCGCGCCGTGCCCTACCCCCACGACGCTCACCGCGACTCCGTCCTCGAGGACAGCGAGCTCAGCACCCTGCTCGGCAGCGACTAGTGACCTGAGTCGTTAATTCGCAGGAATGTGACCTGCTGCGTCGAACTCCTTCGTCACCGACGACGATGGGGGCTGTCATGCCGCAACGCGCCGAGGTTGTCCTCACTGTTGAGCAGAGGGAAGTTCTTCAGCGCTGGGCGCGCCGTCCGAAGAGCGCGCAGGCGTTGGCGTTGCGATGCCGGATCGTGTTGGCGGCGGCGGACGGGGAGTCCAGCAAGGACATCGCCGCGCGGTTGGGGTGCAACGCGTCCACGGTGGGCAAGTGGCGTGCCGGTTCGCTCAGCGTGGACTGGTCAAGACGCTCGAGGAGCAACCACCGAATGCCACCCATTGGTCGACCCGGTCGATGGCGGCGGCGACCGGGATGAGCCAGACCGCGGTGAGCCGGATCTGGCGGGCGTTCGGCCTCAAGCCGCACCAGAGCGAAAGCTTCAAACTCTCCCCGGATCCGCAGTTCATCGACAAGGTCCGCGACATCGTCGGGCTTTACCTCAACCCGCCCGACGCTGCTGTCGTGATGTGTGTGGATGAGAAGTCACAGATCCAAGCGTTGGACCGCACCGCTCCGGTACTGCCGCTGATGCCGGGGGTGCCGGAGCGGCGCACCCACGACTACGTGCGTAACGGCACGACGAACCTCTACGCGGCTTTGGATGTCGCGTCAGGTCAGGTCATCACCGAGATGACACCACGGCATCGAGCCGAGGAGTTCCGTCGGTTCCTCACCCTGATCGACAAGACCGTGCCGGCGCACCTGGACGTGCACGTCGTGCTCGACAACTCCTCCACGCACAAGACACCGTCGATCCAACGCTGGCTGGTTCGCCACCCGCGCTTCACGCTGCACTTCACCCCGACCTACAGCTCATGGCTCAACTTGGTCGAACGGTGGTTCGCAGAGCTGACGACGAAATGGATCAAACGTGGGACCCATCGCTCGGTCCGCGACCTGGTCGCCTCGATCCGGACCTGGATCACTAGCTGGAACGACAACCCGAAGCCGTTCATCTGGCACAAAACAGCCGACGAAATCCTCGACAGCCTCGCCGCCTACTGCCAGCGGATCTCTGACTCAGGTCACTAGACCGCCACAGCCACGGTCGTCGCCAGGCCCCCTGTACGTTGGTGAAAGTCGCCATACCGGGGGTCGCGATGAGTGACGTGGACGCGCCGCGACCGGAACCGAACGTTGAGTTGGCGCGCGTCGGTGCGCTTGCATGGTCGGTCGTCGTCGGACTGCTGGCCTGCGCCGCCATGTCGGTCTGGACGGTTGTCGCCGAGCTCGACCGGGCTCGCTACGCCGCGCGGGTGAGCAAAGGAGCCATGGGTCTCGACGAGGGCAGGATGACCTCGTTGGACCATCACGTCGCCACTGCGCGGGGCACCTCCTTCGCGGTCCTCCTGGTGACAGCCGTCGTCTTCATCACGTGGCACTACCGGATGCTTCGCCGGCTAGAACGCAGCCGCGGGGAGCTGCTTCGCCACTCGACGGGCTGGGTGATCTGGGGCTGGTTCGTGCCGCTGGTCAACTTTGTTCGCCCCAAGCAGATGATCAACGACGCATGGCGGGCAACGGCGACCACGACCACACCACGCCCGCGGGTAGCGGCTCGAGTCCATGTGTGGTGGGCATTGTGGGTGCTGTCCCAGGTGCTTTCGGCTGTAGGGACGAACTTGCCGCGCGGTAGGCCGGAGGACGTGGTCAAGGCAGACCGAATTTCGGCCGGCGGCGACGTGATCACCGTGCTGGCCGCGGTGCTGGCGATCGCCGTCGTCGTCGGTCTCAGCCGGCGCGAGTCGCTCGTTCCCAAGCCGCTGCCCTTGTCGGCAATGCCTGGCATGATGCTGTTCAACCCGCCCCCTGGCTGGCCGACGCCACAAGGTGGATGGTCACCGCCACCGGGTTGGCAGCCGGATCCTTCGTGGCCGCCCGCTCCGGAGGGCTGGAACTTCTGGCTCCCTCGATCCGAACGAGGGCCCGCGGAGTGGTCCAACAGCTAGAGGGGAAACGAATGGCAGGGCAGCTGCGCTGGGGGTTGTTGGGCACTGGGGGAATAGCGCGCCAGTTCGCGCGCGACCTTCTGCTCGACGGACATGTCGTCACCGCTGTCGGCTCGCGCGCCCAGAGCACGGCTGACGCCTTTGCAGCTGAGTTCGGCATTGCTGCCGCCCACGGAAGCTACGAAGGCCTCGTCCGAGACCCAGACGTCGACGTTGTGTACGTCGCCACCCCACATCCGATGCACCATGACAACGCGGTGCTGGCTCTGGAGGCCGGCAAGCACGTTCTCGTCGAGAAATCGTTCACGTTGAACGCGGTCGAAGCGCAAGATCTCATCGAGATCGCCGGTCGCCAGCGGCTCGTGCTGCTGGAGGCGATGTGGACGCGTTGGCTTCCGCACATGGTCCGGATTCGCGAGATTCTCGACAGCGGGGCGCTGGGCGAGGTGCGGTCGATGCACGTCGACCACACGCAGCTGCTCTCCTCTGACCCTGCTCATCGCGTCAATGCGCCTGCTCTGGGTGGCGGCGCGCTGCTCGATCTCGGTGTCTATCCGATTTCGTTCGCGTCGCAGGTTTTCGGTCCGCCCGACACAGTGCAGGCGGTGGCGACGGTGACCGCGGCCGGCGTCGACGCACAGATCGCGACGATGTTCTCCTATCGCAGTGGAGCAATCGCCACGACCTACTCGGCGATGACGACCCGGGGGCCCAACACCGCCACCGTCATCGGCACGGACGGCCGGATCGACATCGATGCCGTCTGGTACAACCCGGCCAACTTTCGTGTCTGGGACAGCTCGGGGAGGTTGGTGGAGAGCTACACCTCGCAAGTCGACGGTCGTGGGATGCAGTTCCAAGCTCGTGAGCTCGAGGCTCTCGTCACCCGCGACAGTCACGACAGCGTCGTACTTCCTCTCTCCGAGACCCTGTCGATCATGCAGACCCTCGACCACATCCGCGGGCTGGTAGGCGTCACTTATCCGGGGGAGGTCCTTCGACCATGAACGACGACGACTACATCCCTGTCACCTACGAAGACTGCGAGCGCATCTCCGGTCCCTTCTTCCACGGTACGAAGGCGTCGGTGGACGTCGGCACCGAGCTGGTGGCCGGCTACATGTCCAACTTCCATGACGGCAGGGTGATGAACAACATCTACTTCACCGCGTTGGTCGACACGGCGGCGTGGGGGGCGGAGCTGGCGTCGGCATTCGTTGGCGGCGAAGAGCGGGGACACATCTACGTCGTGGAGCCGTTGGGACCGTTCGAGGACGACCCCAACGTGACCAACAAGCGGTTCCCCGGCAACGTCACGCAGTCCTACCGCACCCGGTACCCGTTGCGGGTGGTCGACGAGCTGACGGACTGGGAGGGGCACTCGCCGAAAGTGTTGAAGGACATGCTCGATCGACTGGCGCTGCTGCGCGAGCAGGGTTTGGACGTCATCGAGGACTGACGCCGCCGTCGACGAGGCGCGCCACGAAACCGGTCGACTGGATGTAGCCCTGCTTGTCGGGCGTCGGCGAGAGCAGCTTGACCAGCCCCGTCCACGGCGTCCCGTCGGGCGCGATCGTCACACCGAGATAGTCGTTGCGCGGCAACGTCCCGGACTTGACCGGGAAGTAGAGCGGGTGCGCCGAGCTGTTGAGCTGGGCGCTGTAGAACGTCGGGTTCGCGACGGACGCGTCGAACGACTCGGTGAGATAACCGTTGACCAGTGCAGCCGATCCTTGCGACGGATGCCCGTAGTAGGCGATCGCGATGTGGCCGCTCTCGAGTGCCGCCACCTGGGCCCACGGCGCGTTCTCGACCACGCCCGGCTTGCCGACCATCATCGGCCCGCGCCAGTGCGCGCCACCATCGGGCGAGACCGCGAGATAGGGCTTGTCGTCCGCACCCGGCCACAACACGTAGACCGCACCTGCACGGTCGACGGCGAGGCTCACGCCGCCTATCAGCCCCGCGTCACTGCCCACGTCACCGGTCGGCACCGACACGTAGGACCACGTCAGCCCCTCGTCGTGGCTGATCGCTACGCGCACGAGACCGGCAGGGTCGCTCCCGAGTGGCGCGCAGTTGAGGGGGAGATAGAGCGTTCCGTCCGGGGCGACTCGCTGCGGTTCCTGGAACTGCAGACATCCCGGTGCGAGCGGCGAAGGCAGCGGCTGACCCGCCGCGCTCCACGTCGTACCGCCGTCGAGCGACTTGTAACAGATGCGTCCCGGTCCGACGACGAACGTCGGCGCCGCTCCGTTGGTGCACCCGTAGACGACGTCGCGATAACCGGTTGGTTTGGCGCCGCCCTTCGGTGGCGGTCCGGCCGCGATCTTCTCGTAGTCACCACCCGGACACGCAAAGCTGGTGACCGCTTGCCACTGCCGGCCGTTGTCCGGCGTGTAGTTCAAGCTCGAACAGACCGCGTAACCGTAGGTCTTGCTCCAGAACATCCGGGACGTCCACGGGTCTGCATAGAGATAGCCGTCAGCCACTGTGTTGTACTTGCCGCTCTCCGACGTGTCGCAATGGCTCACCGCTGTAGTGCCGATGCCGCAACCCGGGAAGGCTTGTGGGCCGGGCACTGTGTACGACGTCCAATGCCGCCCGAGGTCGTTGCTGCGGGCAAGCGCCCACTCCCAGTTGGCGGCGGACAACCAGACCGAACCCTGTTTCGTCACCGCGATGGTCGTCTCGCCGGTGTAGTAACCGGTCTCGCTCGCACATGCGACGAGGTGGCGAGTCGGCGCGTGTACCGGGGCACCGCCGGCGTGATGCGCCACCGCGGGGCGAGCCCCGCCGCATCCGCTCGGACCGCCGGCTGCGTGCGCCAGTGGCAAGGTTGCGACACCTGACAGGACGAGTGCACCCGCGAGCAGGATCCGGCGACGTCGGATGTGGGCCATGCCGCGGACTTCGCGGCCCGGACGCCGGTCCCTGCCCCGTGGGAGGCTCTGCCGCGTGGACACCGAACGCTTCGAGGTACAGCGTCAGATCGCGGCCGCGCCGGCCAAGATCTTCGCCCTCCTCTGCGACCCCAACGGACACGTCGCGATCGACAGCTCGGGCATGCTCCAGTCGGCCGACGGCTCGCCCGTCCGGCAGGTCGGCGACGAGTTCGTCGTCCACATGGATCGCGAGTCGCTCAACGACTACCCGATGGGCAAGTACGACGTGACAGTGACCATCACGCAGTTCGAGCAGGACAAGCAGATCGAGTGGACGATCTCGGGCGCCTTGAAGCCGAACATCGAGCATCTCTACGGCTACCTGCTCGAGCCGAGCGACGTCGGGTCGCTGGTGACGTCCTACTACGACTGGTCCCGGATCGCCGAGCCCTACCGGGGCAAAGGCGTCTTCCCGGTCATCCCGGAGGCGGCGCTGCGCGCGACGCTGGGCATCCTCGCCCGCACCGTGGAGCAGTAACGGACAGACCGTTAGGTCAAATGCCGTAGTCGTCGCTGGTCCCCGCGCAGTCAAGGACCCCCCGAAACCGGCCGATCAGAGAGAGTGGACCTCCCCAGCACAGCCGCACCGCACGATCTGTGCGAGGCGCGGGAGGACTACGACCTGGCGGTCAGCCGCCTCGCCTGGGCCTGCGACTGCGGGTGCGAGCGCATCGGTGATCAGGTCAGGGCTCTTGCCTGGCTCCGCCAGCAGTGCCAGCAGTCCTTCGCGATCATGGCCGCGCTGGGCGCCTCATGACGGCCATGGTCTTCGACGTCGGTGCTCAGGCGAGCACACGCACCACGCTCATCGCGGTCGCCAAGCACTCGTTGCCCTCGATCATCGAGGCCTCGCTCATCCCGAGTGCCCTGTTCTACGTCAGCTGGTTGACGGTGGGTCACACCACCGCCTACGCGGCGGCGCTGCTGTGGGGCTTCGCCGTCCTGGTCTGCCGGCGACATCGCGGCGAACGGATCCCCGGCATCCTCGTGCTTGCCCTCATCGGGCTGACCTTGCGCACGGTCCTCGCGCTCTGCACGGGCAGTGCCTTCCTCTACTTCGCCCAGCCGATCCTCGCGACGGGCCTGTTCGCAGCGGTGTTCCTCATCTCTGCTGTGGCGGGCCGTCCGTTCGTCGCGCGCATCGCCGGTGACTTCTATCCGATGACCGCAGCCGTCGCGCAGCGCGCGAGAGTACGACGCCTCTTCCATCGCCTCACGCTTCTGTGGGCCGGCGTCCAGCTGATCAACGCCGCAGTCAGCGCAAGCCTGCTGCTCACGCTGGACCCCGCCACCTTCGTCGCGGTGAAGACGGGCGTGGTGCTGGCGATCACAGCAATGGGAGTCACGCTGACTGTCCTGTGGTCACTGCGTGTGGCGCGGCGCGAAGGTCTGGTCGCTAGCGCCTGACGGCGTAACGCACGTAGACGACGCCGCCGGTGAACCGGCGCTCGTCGAGGAGCGCGAGTCGCACACCGCCCGGAAGTGCAGGCTTCCCACCGCCTACCGCAATCGGGTTGAGATAGAGCTGCACCTCATCGACGATGCCTGCGTCGAAGGCCTGCGCCGCAAGAGCCGCGCCGCCGATGGACACGTCCCGGTCTGACGCACGCACCATCGCGGCCACCTCGTCCGGATCGAAGCTGCGATGCAGTCGCGTCCGTCCGGTCGTGGCCGCCTCGAGCGTGGTCGAGTAGACGACCTTGTCGGCTGCCTGCCACACGGCGGCGAAGTCGACCACCTCGGGGGACCGGTCGGTGAAGTTGCTGAGGTCGTCCCACACCTTCATCGTCTCGAACATCCGCCGGCCGATCAGATGGGTCCCGACCGCCCGTTCGCGATCGTTGACGAACGCGTGCACCTCGGCGTCGGGTGCCGACCAGTCGAACGCGCCGCTCGCATCTTCGACGTAGCCGTCGATCGAGGTGATCGCGGAATAGATCAGTCGTCCCACCGGTCAGCTGCTCCGGGCGACGAGGGCGCGCGGCTCGATGGGGTCGCCACAGGCGGCGCAGTGAGTGCGTGGCTCGAACGCGGCACCGCACGAGTGCTCGTAGACCAGCGGCAGCGGCTCGTCCATGACGTGCTTGTTGCCCCAGTCCATGAGTGCCCAGATGATCGGTCGCAGGTCCTTGCCGGCGCGGGTCAACCGGTACTCGTAGCGGACCGGTCTCTCGTCGTACTGCTGTCGCTCCACCACGCCGAGCTCCTCGAGCCGGCGCAGCCGAGCGGTGAGGATGTCGCGCGGCGCCCCGGTGTTGCAGGCGATGTCGTTGAAGCGGCGTACGCCGAGGAACAGCTCACGGACCACGAGCAGCGACCACTTCTCGCCGATGACGTCGAGGGCACCGGCGATGGAGCAGCGACGGGGGGTTGCCGGGCGAGTGGCAGGGCTCACACCGACGAGCATGGCATAAAGGGTTGGCAATTCCAACTCACTCGGGTTATGGTCTCGTCGACTTGGGTTGGCTTTTCCAACCCACATCTCGGGAGGCGACTGATGACCGCTCTGCGCACCGACCACCCGAGCGTCGGCACGGCGGCGGGTCTGCGCCTCGTCGAGCACCCGGCCGACAAGCTCACCAGGCTCGCCCGGCACTACGACGGAGCAGGCTTCCTTGCCGCGATCAGGTCCGGTGAGCTGCCTGCACCTCCCATCGCCGACCTGCTCGGCTTCGAGATCCGGGACATCGGTCCGGGCGAGGTGACGTTCACCTACACGCCGTCTCTCGAGCACTACAACGGCATCGGCCTGGTGCATGGTGGGGTCGCCGCCACACTGCTCGACACGGTGATGGGCTGTGCCGTGCAGACGCTGCTGCCGAAGGACACCACCGTCAGCACCCTCGACATCAACGTGCGGTACGTGCGCCTGCTCACCGTCCGCACTGGTCCGGTCTTCGCCACGGGCAAGACGGTCCACCGCGGCCGCCGCACCGCGACGGCCGAAGGTCAGATCGTCGAGGGGACCACGGGGCGCGTGCTTGCTACCGCTACGACGACGATGCTCATCCAGTCGTGATGGCAGGGGCGGTTGCGGCGGTGCCGAACTCAGAGGTGTGCGCGTCAGGTCTGCAGCCCTCGGTCTCTGCCTCGCGCTGAGCTGCGCAGCTGCGGGCATGGCCGGGGCTGAGGCCGGCGGCACCTCACTCGGTGGCCGCTCACTGGGTGACGCCGGGTGGCGCGTCACCGTTTTGGACGCGCCGGCCCACGGCGGGTCGTCGTACAGCGAGCCGGGCATCGCGCGCGGACCGGACGGCGTCCTGATCGCCAATGCCTGCACCGCCAACGCGGGCGGTCCGTCCACCTTCTGGCTGTCGCGTGACAACGGGCGGAGCTGGTCGACCGGCTTCCCGGTCGGCACGAGCGCCATCGGCTGCGGCGACTCCGATGCCGTCGTCGGCAGCGACGGCTGGTTCTACTCGTTGACCCTCGGCACCGGAGTCAGCGTCTACTCCAGCCGTGACGCCAGGCAGTGGCGCGAGGCGACGTTCCCGCCACCGCACGGCACCGACCAGCCGGACCGGCCCTGGCTGGTGACCCTGCCGCAGCACCCCGCCACCGTGTTGATGCTCAACAGCGAGGTAGGCGGCAACGTTGTCGCGTGGCGATCGACCGACCACGCAAAGACATTCACCGGCCCCATCCCGGTCACGGGTGGCGTCAACGGTGAAGCGGCGTTGATGCTCGGCAGCAGGCCGCTCGTCGACCCGCGCAACGGCAACAAGCTGCACATGTTCTACGAGACCCTCGGCGCGGCCGGTCTGGGTCAGGCGGTCGGTTCGGCGGGGCCGTCGCAGTTCCCGTTGTCGCAGCTGTGGGAGGCCGCGAGCAGCGACGGCGGTCGGTCATGGACCAATGCGGAGGTGCTTGACGTGACCACGGCGTTCGGCGTGGAGAGCGGCAGCATCGGCCACCTGCTGCCGGCGACGGCGATCGATCGCAACGGCACCGGCTACGTCGTCCTGTCGGTGCGACTGGGGCGGCACACTGCGACCCACCTCTATCTCCTTCACTCCACCGCCGCCGGCGGTTGGACCAGGCCGGTGCGCATCGACCACGGCGTTCCGTCCAACGTCTTCCCGGCGATCGCGGTCAGCCGACCGGGCCATCTGTTCGTCTCCTGGTATGCCAGCGAGTCCGCCGACTTCGACGCCGCCGATGCCCGCTGGTTCGAGTCGTTCGCGTCGACCACCGAGGCGTTGTCCGCACAGCCCACGTTCCGGCAGCGACGTCTTGGCGACGCAATCGTGCACGTCGGCGGCATCGACAGCATGGGCAACGTGGGTTCCGAGCTGGGCGAGAACTGGGGACTGCGCGACTTTCAGTCGATGGTCGCCGATCGGTGCGGTCACCCGCACGTGACCTGGGCGCGCGACTACCAAGGTGCCCGCACTTACACGGCCACAACGACGCCATACTGCTGAGCTCGCGCTCACGTAGCGTGGCCGGGATGGCCGCCGAGCGACTGGATCGATCACTCGTCCTCGTCATGGCCGCCGCGACCGGGGTCGCCGTCGCGAGCAACTACTACGCCCAGCCGCTGCTGCCCGTCATGCGGCACGACCTGCACCTGTCCTCTACCGTCGCCGGCCTGATCGTCACGGTCGCGCAGCTCGGCTACGCCGCAGGACTCCTGTTCCTGCTTCCGCTCGGGGACCTGGTCGAGCGTCGCGCCCTCGTCGTGACCCTGTCGGCTCTGAGCGCAGCAGCTCTTGTCGTCCTCGGCTTGTCACCGAACGGCGAGGTGCTGTTGCCCGCCGCTTTCGCCGTCGGTGGGCTCAGCGTGCTGGCGCAGGTGCTCGTGCCGTTCTCCGCCTCCCTTGCGCATGACCATGAACGCGGGCAGGTCGTCGGTCTGGTCATGAGCGGCCTGCTGCTGGGGATTCTGCTCGCACGAACCGTTGCCGGTGCGCTCGCCGAGGCGGGCGACTGGCGCGTCGTCTATCTCGTCGCGGCCGGGCTGATGGCCGTGCAGGCCGCGGTGCTGCGACTGCGGTTGCCGTCGTACCGGGAGAACACCCAGCGCAGCTATCTGACGCTGCTTCGCTCGGTCGGTCAGCTGCTGCGTGACGAGCCGGTGCTTCGGCTGCGTTCGCTCTATGGCTTTCTCTCATTCGGCACGTTCAGCGTGCTCTGGACGACGCTCGCGTTCCTGTTGCACGACCGCTATCACCTGTCGACGCTGGTCATCGGGTTGTTCGGTCTCGTCGGTGCGGCGGGTGCGCTCGCGGCGACGATGGCGGGCCGCCTGTCGGATCACGGGCACCAGCACACCTCGACGGGCGCGGGCGCGGCCATGCTCGCGCTGTCCTGGCTGCTGTTGTGGGTCGGTCGTCACCACATGTCGGCACTCATCGCCGGCATCGTGCTGCTCGATGTCGGAGTGCAGGGCGTGCACATCAGCAACCAGGGCGCGATCTATCGGCTCCGACCGGACGCTCGCAGCCGGTTGACGGCGGCGTACATGTTTCTCTATTTCGTCGGCGGCGCGATCGGGTCGGCCGTGTCAGCCTCGCTCTATTCCGGGCACGGCTGGAGCGGCGTAAGCCTGGCGGGCGAGATCTTCGGCGGAGGTGCGCTGCTGGTCTGGGTCACATCGTCATTGCGCCGCGAGAAGGGATCGTCAGTCCTGCCAACGAGTCCGGCGCGATGAGCAACAGCACTCCGAGCGCCAGCCGCAGCGCCGAGACGCCGTAGGTGGCGACCCGCCGCCACGGCAGGAGCTTCTCGACCGCGATGAGCCCGGCGACGAACGCCATCCACGGGACACTCATGACGCCGAGCGCGAACAGCGACGCCATCAGGGCCCAGCAGCAGCCGACGCACCAGGCACCGTTCTTCGTACCCATCCGAACCGCACCGTCGAGACCGTCCCGCCACGAACCGAGGAGCGCGCCGATCGGACTGCGGCACTTGTTGAGGCAGACCGTCTTCAACGGGGTGAGCTCATAACCGGCTGCGACGAGCAACGTCGTGCCGGCGATCGCGCGACCGTGGTTGTCCCACATGATCGAGTCGCCGAACGCGCGCGAGACGGTGACGCCGATCGCGTAGGCACCGACGCCGGCTGCCGCCCAGGTGAGCAGATAGCCACTGACGAACGCGTACGGCGCTGCCGGTGCTCGCTCCCGAATCAGACGCGAGTACAACGCCACGGTCGGCGCGACCGACGGAAACATCATCGCGGCCATCATCACGACCCACACACCGACGAACCAGCTGAACCCACCGAGGTCGGTCCACGGGCCGTTGTCCATGCCGCGCATCTCGTGTGCCGTCCACGCCCAGCCGACAGCGGCGAGCACGAACAGCGATGCGACCAGGCCGACCCGCGTCCGGGCAGCGGTGAGCGCGTCGCTCATCGAACTCAGGCGGACCAGGAGACGTCCGACTTGGACAATCCCGTCTTGCCTTCGTAGCTGATGCCGAACGCGTTGATGCGCGAGCGCTGGGCCTCCGCCATCGTGAGGTCGTTGCCGACCGGGTGGAACATGCCGTTGAACCGCACCGGTTGCCCGGTCTCGACCCCGAACGGGACGATGTCCTTGACCTCGAAGTCGATGGAGTCGCCGACCTTCACCGTGTGCGTCAGGCCGTCGTCGCCGATCTCGATCGACGCACGCTCCGCACCACGGATCTCGCCGACCAGCGGCGCGAGGGCGCCCATCGGTCCGCCGAGCTGGCCGCTGAACACCTTGATCAGCTTGTCGAACTGATCGTCGTCGGCGCCGTCGTCGACATAGACGCCTAGCTTCCAGTTGCCATCGGTCATCACCTTGGGCGCGTCGAAGATGACGACGAGCTTTCGTCCGCTGATGTCGGTGCCCTCGATGTCACCTTCTTTGATGTTGAAGGCGAGCGTCGCTCGGCAGTAGTCGTAGGTGGCGCCGTGGTCGAATGACAGGTTGCACGGACACATGAGCTCGCACGAACAGGTCTCGACGTAACTTCCCTTGAGATTCCAGGACATGCCGGCCCCCTGAGTCGTGAGGAGAAGTTTTCTCCGGTGCCACGAAGGCGTCAATGACTTACCGTCAGCAGCATGGGATGGGACGTCGGTGGAAGCTATTTCGAAGCGTGCAACTGCGACGCAATCTGCCCGTGTCGGGTAGTGGGTTACAAACCGGGTCGGCGCTCGTCGCACGGCATCTGCCAGTTCGCGCTGTCCTGGCAGATCGCGGCCGGTCATGAGGACGACATCGCACTGGACGGGCTCGGAGCCGTCCTCGCCGGTTGGTAGGTCAACCTCTACGTCGACGAGCGCTCGGACGACGACCAGTACGCCGCACTGGCGGACATCTTCCTCGGCCGCATCGCCGGCGGCACGATGCAGAACTACGGCCAGGCCATCGGCACTGTCCATCACGTGCGGCGCGCCCGGATCGAGCTCGACCACCGGCCGCGACGTTGGCGGATCAAAGCTGACACCTACATCTCCGTGGGCGCGACGCGGCCGGTCGAGTCGGAGGAGCCGATTGCGTGCGGCATCCCCGGGCTCGACCGGCCGGGTCAGGAAGTCGTGTCCGACGAGCTTCGCGTCACCGACGCGCCGCTCGAGTGGGACGTGCGCGAGCGTTGCGGCTTCGCGACGGACTTCCACTACGCGGGCTGACCGTCCGGCGCTCTCCTAGCCGGTGAACGGCGTGACGAGCGGGTTGGTGCTCGAGTACAGGCCCGCCGGGTTCGGGTACCAGATCCAGACGTGCATCGTGTAGAGCGGCGGGTGCCAGAAGTTGAACGCTGATCCGCTGCTCGGCGACTTCGCGGCACAGTCACTCTGTGCAGCGGCCGGGGTGAAGGTGCCGTCCTTGTAGTGGCAAGCGGCCGGGAAGAACCCGTAGGTCGCGTTCGGCAGCGTGGGCTTCTTCGGAATCGATGGGAACACCCACTCCAGCGCGCCGAGCTGCATGCCGTGCGAGGTCTTCTCGTAGACGAGGATCGCCGGCTTGCGGATGTCGAAGTCGGAGATGTTGGGGTTGAGGTAGTGGTAACCCATGCCCGGCATCGCCTGCGTGATGATCATGTAGCCGTCCTTCTTGGCCCGGCTCAGGTTGGTGACGTACTTCGCTGTAGCCACGCGCGCCTGTGCCAGCTTTTGCGCCAGTCCGGACGACGAATGCGCGGCCATCGGGTCGCTCGACGCGCGCGCCGGTGACATGCCCGGTCGCACCCACGCGAACGCCGCCAGAAGCAGCAACGCTGCGACGATCGCCGCGGTCCGACGGACCCTCAGTACTGAGCTCCCACGTGTCATGACCCCTCCTGCACTTCGAAGATTGAATCGGCGACGAGGCCGTGTGCCTCGCGATGAACGGTCGCCGCTGCGTCGGGCGAGGGCGCCTCGACGAGGCAGAAGACCTTGCCCTCGGGTTCGTTGACCCAGTAGCGGAGGTACTTCACGTCGTACGAGCCCTGGGTCTCCAGATCCGCGACGTGCGCTTGAGCGACGTCGTTCGCGGTGACGCCGCCACTGATGTGATGCACGTCCATGTAGAGCGGCATTGCCTGTCCCTCCCTTGTGTCCGATGTGGTCCGGACATTAGGGACGGAGGTTCACCGGCAGCAGGGCTTTCGATGCGTAACTTGCACCGCCGGGGTACCTAGATTGGCATCAACCGAGATCCGACGGATCGGCGTTGGCGCCGCAGATCACCACGACGACGGTCTCACCGCGCGCTGGTTTGTAGGCACCCGCCCGCAACGCGGCGATCGCCGCGGCGGTGCCCGGTTCGGTGGCGACACGTGCTTCCTGCCAGAGCCACCGTCGAGCCGCGACGATCGCCTCGTCGTCGACCAGCACCGAGTCGCTGATGTGTCCCGCTGCGACGTGCTCCCACGCGATCGCGCCGAGCCGTCGCGCCCCCAGTGAGTCGCGCGCCACGCCCTCCGTTCTCACGTCAACCGGCATGCCTGCCTCGCGCGCGGCGTGCAACGTCGGGCAGCCCGTCGGCTCGACGCCGACGACTCGGACCGCGCCGGCGTACCAAGCCGCGATCCCGCCGATCAGCCCACCGCCACCGACGGAGACGAGCACCGTGTCCGCGCCCGGCACCTGCTCGGCCATCTCGCGACCGAGGGTTCCTTGCCCGGCGACGACGTCGGGCTGGTCATAAGCATGGACGAACAACGCACCGGTCTCGGCGGCGTGCGTCTCGCTCGCGACCAGCGCCTCGGCGTAGTCGGCGCCGGTCAGGGTGACGTCCGCGCCGTAGTCGCGCAGCCGCTCGACCTTCACGGCCGGTGTGGCGGCCGGTACGAAGACCTCGACCGCGTGTCCGAGGGCACGCCCGACGAAGGCGACTGCGAGTCCCGCGTTACCTCCCGACGCCACGGTGAGCCCGGCGGCGGGCACGTCGCTCGCAAGGACGCGGTTGAACATGCCCCGTGGCTTGAAGCTGCCTGTGTGCTGCACCAGCTCGAGCTTCAACCACAGGTCAGCCGTCAGCTCGACGACCGGCGTCCGACGGACATATGTGCCGATTCGCTCAGCGGCGACACTGATGTCGTCGCGGCCGATCACGCGGGCGACGTTAGCCGGTGGCGTCGGCCGCTGCCTGGAGGGCGGCGAGGTCGAGCTTCGTCATCCCGAACATGGCCTTCATCGCCCGGGCGGCGCGGTCCCTGTCCGGATCGCTGATGATCTCGAAGAACCCCTTCGGGACTATCTGCCAGGACAATCCGTACTTGTCCTTGCACCAGCCGCACTGGCTCTCCTCGCCGCCGTCGGCGGTGAGCTGGTCCCAGTAGTCGTCGGCCTCTGCCTGGTCCTCGCAGTCCACCTGGAAGGACACCGCCTCCGTGAAGGTGAACTCGGGCCCTCCGTTCAGGCCGATGAAGCGCTGGCCGTCGAGCTCCCACTCGACGGTCATGGCCGCCCCCGCCTCGCCCGGCCCCGCGTCGGAGTAGCGGGAGACGGAAATGACCCGTGAGTTCTTGAAGATCGAGCAGTAGAACGCCGCGGCCTCCTCGGCCTGCGTGTCGAACCAGAGAAATGGGGTGATGCGCTCGCTCACGGCTGCCTCCTCGGTGTCAGCAAGGTAGACGTCCCGTTCGCGCGCAACTCATCGGTGCCAGGATTGTCCGGTGCCCCGAACCCGCCACCTCGCCCTGCTCCTAGCCGCCGCGCTTGCCGCCGGGGGAGCCGTTGGCTACGCCGTCACGGATGACGGCGTCATCGGCCCGACGAAGCACGAGACCGGCAACGGCCGGGTGCTGCATCCGGCCGGCCGGATGACCGAGGTCGGCAACTTCCCGACCGGCGGAGCGCTCACCCGTAACGGGCGCTTCTACTGGGCGGTCGCCACAGGGCGCGGGCTCAACGACATCCGCATCGTCAACCTGCACACCCACCGTGTCGTCCAGACCATCGGCATCCCGGGCGCTTCCGGCGGGATCGTCATGGACTCGACGCGCAACCGAGCCTATGTCTCCGGCGTCGCCGACTCCGCCCACCTCGACCAGCAGCGCAGGCACAAGCCAGGCCGGGGTGGTGACGTCATCGACGTCTATCGCTACAGCGCCAAGACCGGCCACGCGCATTTCAAGCGCCTTCTCGACGTTGCGCCGCCGGACAACGCGCCGACTCCGCAGAACTTCCCGCCGACCAACACCGCCAAGGTCTCCTGGCCGGACCGGCTCGCCATCTCCCCGAACGGTCGCAAGCTGCTCGTGCCGCTCAACCTGGCCGACGCCGCCGCGATCGTGGTTCCGAAGGCACGCGAGGTGACCTACATCGACGTCGGTCACTACCCCTATGGCGCCGCGATCTCGCCCGACGGCAAGACCGGCTTCGTCAGCAACGAGACCGACGGCACGGTCTCCGTCATCGACATGTCGTCTGCGCAGGTGACCAAGACGATCACGGTCGGTCCCAAGCTGTCCCACCCGGAAGCCATCGTGACCAACTCCAAGACGCAGCGCGCCTACGTGACCATGGCCAACACCGACCATGTCGCCGTCATCGACATGAAGAAGAAGGCAAAGGTCGCCGACCTGTCGCTCGTGCGCAAACAGGGTCTGGGCGTCTCGCCCGTGGCCGGATCAGTCGACGTGAAGCACCGACGGCTCTACATCGCCGAGGAGGGCGGCGACGACGTCGCCGTACTCGACACCACCAAGGCCAAGCCGCGTTTGGTCGGCCGGGTGCCAACGGCGTCGTTCCCGACCGACGTCGCAGTGTCCAAGCACCGACTCGTCTGGCTCTCGGCCAAGACGTTCGGCTACGGCCCCAACCTCAACGGGCCCAGGCCGACCAGCCCGCACGACAACGACAACGAGATCAACACGTTCGCCTACCTGCCGTCGGTGGTCCGCGGATCTGTCGGCGCACTGCGCGTTCCCACCGGTACGACGCTCAGTGCGATGACCAAGACCGCCAACCGGGTGGTGATCCCGGTCGATCGAACCGCCGCACCCCCGGACACCCCGTTGCGACCCGGTGGGCCGATCAAGCACGTGTTCTACATCGTCAAGGAGAACCGCACCTACGACCAGATCCTCGGCGACGTCGGTCGCGGCGCCAGCGACCCGAAGCTCGAGCTCTTCGGTCCTGACGTCACTCCAAACGTGCACGCGCTCGTCAGCCGATTCCCGTTGCTCGACCACGTCTACGCCAACTCCGAGGCGTCGATCGACGGCCACTTCTGGACAAGTGCGGGGATGGTGTCGGACTACGTCCAGAAGAACTGGATGCAGAACTATGCCGCCCGCGGCCGGCCCTACGACTTCGGTGTCTATGCCGTCACGTGGCCGGGCAACGGCTTCCTCTTCGACCAGGCGCAGCGGCAGGGCATCAGCTACTTCAACTACGGAGAGGCGGTCGCCGGCGTCGTACCGTTCCCGGACAAGGACCGGGACAACGCAATGACGCAGGAGGTCGTGACCAAGTTCCAGCATTCCGACCTCGGCGCAGGCGTCCCACCGCTGGGCGGCGCGGCCCCGGGCGGCCAGTGCTACCCGAACGACGCCGACATCGAGACCGACGCCATCACGCAGCAGAAGACGTTCGACTCGAGCCTCCCCGCGGGAGCCCCGATGGGCGCCGAGTCGCGGTTCTCGTGCTTCAAGCAGCACTTCGAAAGCCAGCTGGCGACCGACGCCGTACCCGCCTTCAACTACCTGGTGCTCCCCAACGATCACACCGTCGGCACGTCGCCGGGCAAACGGACGCCGCAGGCCCTGGTCGCTGACAACGACTACGGGTTGGGGCAGATCGTCGACGAGATCAGCCACTCCTCGATCTGGGACTCGTCCGCGATCTTCGTGGTCGAGGACGACTCACAGGACGGGGCTGACCACGTGGACGCCCACCGCATCCCGGCCGAGGTGATCAGCCCCTTCACCAAACCCGGTGCGCTTGTTGCGCATCGTTATGACTTCTTGTCCGTTATCCACTCCATGGAGCTGATCCTCGGGATGGAGCCGCTGGGGCTCAACGACGCCCTGGCGGAGCCGATGTACGGCGCCTTCTCGGGCTCCGCACAGAACTCGGCCCCGTTCACGGCAATCGTGCCCAAACAGGACCGACTCGCCCTCAACCCGGCGACCGCCCCTGACGCCGCGCTGTCCGCATCGCTCGACTTCAGCCAGCTCGACCAGGTGCCGCAGCGGCTTCTCGACCGGATCCTGTGGCATGCGGTCCATGGGCAGCACTCCACACCGCCGCCGCCAGGCCCCAACGCCGAGGACCAGTCGGACCCGGACGGTTGATGAGCAGAAAGCACCTGGTCACGGGGGTAGCCGTCCTCGCGCTTGCCGCGACGGCGGTCACCTATGCCGTCACCGGCGAGGGTCAGATCGGTCCGGCGCTGCACGAGACCGGCAACGGTCGAGTGCTGCACCCGGCTGGGGCCCTCACCGAGGTGGGCAACTTCCCGACGGGTGGCGCGCTCACGCCCAACGGCAAGTTCTACTGGGCGGTATCCACCGGCCGCGGCTACAACGACATCCGCATCGTCGACGTACGAAGTAACCGTCTGCTGCAGACCGTGCATCTGCCGGGTTCGTCCGGCGGCATCGCGATGAACACGCGCAAGCCGGTGGTCTATGTCAGCGGCGTGCACGACTCTCGGCATCGCGACGAGCGACAGGACAACCTGAAAGGTCGGCACGGCGACGTCATCCACGTGCTCCGTTACAACCGGCACAGCGGTCGGGCGAAGGAAACACGAGTCATCAAGACGCCGCCACCGTCAGGCTCCCTGGTGCCGCAAGACTTCCCGCCCGACCCCGACTCCAAGCCGGTGGGCTGGCCCGACCGGCTCGCTTACTCAGCGGCCGGCAACCGGTTGCTCGTGCCGCTCAACCTCGCCGACCGAGCCCTCATCGTCAACCTGACAACACACAAGAAGACCTATGCGGTCGTCGGGCACTATCCGTATGGCGCCGCCGTCGTCGCCGGCGGCACGAAAGGTCTGATCTCCAACGAGGCCGACGGCACCGTGTCGGTCGTGCAGATGGCGAACGGCCTTGTCACCAAGACCATCGCGGTCGGTCCGCCATTGTCCCATCCGGAGAGCATCAGCGTCGACCCGCGTGCGCACCGGGCATACGTGACGATGGCCAACACCGACCATGTTGCGGTCATCTCGACCACGACAATGAAGAAGGTTGCCGACTTCTCCCTGCGCCGATCCGTAGGTCTGGGTGTCTCGCCGGTCGCCGGGGCTGTCGACCCCATCCGTCACCGTCTCTATGTGGCCGAAGAGGGCGCCGACGATGTCGCTGTGCTCAGCATCAGCCGCACCATGCCGCGACTGATCGGTCGCATCCCGACGGCGGCGTTCCCGACGGATGTCGCCACGTCGCACAACCGAGTCGTGTGGCTGTCAGCCAAGGGATTCGGCGTCGGCCCCGACCTCGACGGACCGCAGCCCGTCGAACGCGGCGGCGCCGGCGGTGTCGACATCAACAAGTTCGACTACCTGCCGGCTGCTGTCCGCGGCGACGTCGGTGTCCTCGCCGCGCCCCGCACTGCCGACCTGCCGGGCATGACGCGCGTCGCGGTGCGGCAGATGGTCCCGGTCGACCGCACCGACCCGCCAGCGCACACGCCGTTACGGCCCAACGGTCCGATCAAGCATGTGTTCTTCGTGGTCAAGGAGAACCGTACCTATGACCAGATCCTCGGCGATGACCCACGCGGCGACGGCGATCGTCACCTTGAGCTGTTCGGACGCAACGTCACGCCCAACGTCCACTCCCTGGTGCGCCGGTTCCCGCTGCTCGATCACGTCTACGCCGACTCCGAGGCGTCGATCGACGGTCACTTCTGGACGAGCGCAGCGACGGTTTCGGACTACGTGCAGAAGAACTGGATGCACTTCTACGCCCTGCGCGGTCGTCCGGACGACTTCGGGGTCTATGCGGTCAGCTGGCCCGGTAACGGCTTCCTCTTCGACCAGGCGCTGCGGCAGAACATCAGCTTCTTCAACTACGGCGAGGCGTTCGCCGGTGACTTCCCGATGCCCGACAGGGACCGTACGCCGGCACTCGTCACGATGGCGGCGCGCAAGCTGGCCCACTCCGACATCGGCGTGAACGCACCAGGCGGCGTGGGACCTCAGCCTGCGGGCAGCTGCTATCCGAGCGACCGCAACATCACGGCCAACATCATCGCGTTGCATCGCTCGTTCGACGGCAGCCGGCCGGCAGGTGGATACAAGACCGCGGCGTCGCGCTTTGCGTGCTTCAGGCAGCACTTCAAGCAGCAGCTTGCCACCAACAGCGTGCCGGCGTTCAACTACATGGTTCTGCCCAACGACCACACGATCGGCACCGCCCATGGCTTGCGCACCCCGCAGGCGATGGTGGCGGACAACGACTACGGTCTCGGCGAGGTCGTCGACACCATCAGCCATTCCAAGATCTGGAAGTCATCGGCCATCTTTGTGATCGAGGACGACTCGCAGGACGGCGCCGACCACGTCGACGCGCACCGGATCCCCGCCGAGGTCATCAGTCCTTACACCCAGGCCGGTGCCGTGGTGCATCACCGCTACGACACCTTGTCGGTGGTGCGGTCGATCGAGCTGATCCTCGGCATGGAGCCGCTCAGCCTCAACGACGCGCTGGCCGAGCCCATGTATGACGTGTTCACGTCGAGTCCGGTCAACAGTGCGCCTTTCAACGCGATCGTCCCTCAGCAGAATCGGTTGCAGGTCAACGCGCCGGACGCGCCGGACGCTGCGCTGTCGGCGTCGCTCGACTTCAGCAACATCGACCAGGTGCCCCAGCACCTCCTCGACCGGATCCTGTGGCACGCGGTCTATGGCGAGGACTCGACCCCGCCACCGCCCGGACCCCATGCGGAAGACGAGTCACTGGACGGTGATTAGCGGGTGAACACCGACCGCATGGAGATGTTCAGTGACGGCGTCATTGCGATCCTCATCACGATCATGGTGCTCGAGCTCAAGGTCCCCGCAGGTGACCATCTGTCAGACCTGCATCGCGTGTGGCCGGTGTTGGGCAGCTATGTATTGAGCTTCGTCATCATCGGGATCTATTGGAACAACCATCACCACATGCTGCGCGCGACCGATCGGATCAACGGCGCAGTGCTGTGGGCCAACCTTCATCTGCTGTTCTGGTTGTCGCTGTTCCCGTTCGGTACGGCCTGGATGGGCGAGAACCATTTCGCGCGGACACCGACCGCTGTCTATGGCGTTGTACTGCTCGCCGCGGCAATCGCCTACTACGTCCTGCAGACGTTGATCCTGCGCGCGCTCGGACCGGGTTCAGCCCTGGAGAGGGCGATCGGCTCTGATCTCAAGGGCAAGCTCTCGCCGGTCATCTACATCGCCGGCATCCTCTTGACCTTCGTCAACCACTGGCTCGGCCTCGCCGCATATGTGGTCGTCGCCTTGATGTGGCTCATCCCTGACCGCCGCATCGAGCCTGCGCTGCTCGTCACTGCGGACGGCCGCCGCGGCTGACTACTGCAGGTAGCCCTCGACCTCGCTGACCGGTCGTTCGTGCGCCGCGTCGGGGTCGCCACCGGACTCGCGTAGCGCCTGCCGCTGCCGGAGCAGGTCCCAGCATTGGTCGAGCTGCTCCTCCAGATAGCGACGCCGACCCTGGCGCTCCTGCGCCGACTCGCTGTCGCCTGCCAGGGACCGCTCCTCGGTGACGAGGTTCTTGATCTGGGCCAGGATGTCGTCGTCGTCCATAGGCCGAGTATGGCCTGCAGGACAGTCAGCCCGGCCGGCCCCTCAGCCGACAATGCAGTGTGATCTCCGTGCCTCGGGTCGTGACGATCGCTGCCCTGGCCCTGGGCGCGGCCGTCGCGGCCGCCGGTTCCCCGTCGGCGACGGCAGCGCCGGGCGGCGACCCCTTTGCGGGCCGGCACCTCTACGTCGACCCGTCCTCGGCTGCCGCCAAAGCGGCAGCCGACCTGCGTGCGACGCATCCGCAGGACGCAGACGAAGTGAGCAAGATCGCGCAGCAGCCGCAAGCCGACTGGTTCGGTGACTGGAACCCGGCCTCCTCGGTCAAGCAGAGCGTGGCCGACCGGCGGCGCACGATCCGGCGCGCCGGTGCGATGCCGGTGTTCGTCGTCTATGACATTCCACTGCGCGACTGCGGGGGGTATTCCGGCGGAGGCGCGCCGTCGCCTGCTTCCTACCGGTCATGGATCCGGCACTTCACCGCCGGCGTCGGCCAGGCGCGGGTCGCTGTCGTCCTCGAACCGGATGCGCTCGCGAGCATGGACTGCCTGAGCTCCACGCAACAGACGGCCCGCCTCGGCTTGCTGCGCTATGCCGTGCAGACGCTCACCCGCCACCCGAAGACGGCCGTCTATCTGGATGCCGGGCACAGCGGTTGGCAGTCCGCGGACGTCATGGCGGACCGACTCCGACGCGCAGACGTCGCCGACGCCCGCGGCTTCTCGCTCAACGTCAGCAACTTCGACGCCACGTCCGTCGAGCGCACTTATGGGCACGACGTGTCGTCGGCTGTCGGCGGCAAGCCGTTCGTCATCGACACATCGCGCAACGGGCTCGGATCCAACGGCGAGTGGTGCAACCCATCGGGTCGCGCCCTGGGGCACCGACCGACCGCACACACCCGCGACAGCAAAGTCGATGCCTACCTCTGGATCAAGCGGCCGGGGGAGTCCGACGGCACCTGCAACGGCGGCCCGCCGGCGGGCCAGTGGTGGACCGACTATGCCGTGGGACTGGCCGAGCGCGCTTCCTACTAGCTGGCGCTCGGCGACGGCGTCGGTGATGTGCTCGTGCGGGTCGGGCTCGGTGTCGGCGACGGCGACGGCGACGGTGACTTCGAGGTCGCGCTCGGTGTCGGCGTCGAGGTGGCGCTCGGCGAAGTGGTAGCGCTCGGCGACGGCGACGGCGACGTTGACGGCTGAGCCGATGGAGACGACGTAGCGCCAGGACTGCTGGTGCTTGCACCGGGCGTCGGGGCGTTGTTCGGCGTCGACTTGGGCGCCGGAGTCCCGCGCACCGGGCCGATGATCGACGGCGAGTTGACGTGCACGTTGCCTGGTGCGATGAGCGCCAGCACGGCGGCCACCGCTACACCGGCAAATGCCAACCCGCCGGCAGCGGCGGTCAACGCCTTCGCGTTGCCACTGCGCAAGAACTCCGTACGACGACGCTCGCGCAGGTCCGCCGGCAGGGCCGCTCGCTGCGCGGCGAGCGAGTTGAGCGGTGCCATGAGATAGGCCAGCGTCGGCCAGATCAGAAGTGCCGCCGTCAGCGGCCCGGCGTAACCGCTCGGATGGAGCAGCGACAGCACGATGCCGGCGACGCCGAGCGCTGCCAGCATCGTCTCGCCGCGGTTGCCGCGCACTGCGTCCCAGACGCTTGCGTCCTCTGCTGTCTTGGGCGTGCGCAGGAACTCCGCTTCCTTGGCATAGAGGGCCTGGACTGATGCGCGTGCGGTGACCAGGGACGTCGACTGCCAGATGACGAAGGCGCCGAGAGCGTCCC
Source organism: Frankiaceae bacterium (assembly GCA_025929315.1). Taxonomy (GTDB): domain Bacteria; phylum Actinomycetota; class Actinomycetes; order JAFAQI01; family JAFAQI01; genus DATBDO01. The sequence continues at coordinate 14,216 of JAICMI010000001.1, read as the reverse complement.
GCCACGACGCTTGGGTGCTGCGCCGCAGCAACGCGACGGCGCGGACCAGCCCGATGATGACGAGCAACGGAATGGTGGCGATCAGGAACCCGGACAGCTTGCGGAACAGCAGCCCGCCGCCGAGGGCGATGTTGATCCCGCCCGCCATCAGGAACAGGAAGAACAACAGCGCGAGCAGGTCGCCGTACCACTGCAGCGCGCCGGAGAAGTAGGCCCAGCGCTGACCCAGCGACATCTGGTTGTCGGCGGTCCGCGCCCCGGGCAGCATCCACTTCCAGTTCTTGCGGAGGATCTGGATGCCGCCGAAGCACCAACGGAACCGCTGACCCTTGAGCGCCTCGAACGTCAGCGGCATCACGCCCTTGCCGAACGACTTGTCGACGTGCCTGCCGGACCAACCCGCACGCAGCAGTCGCAACGACAGTTCGGCGTCCTCGGTGATGCACCACTCGTCCCAGCCACCCACCTCTTCCAGGGCGCGACGGCGGATCAGGCCCATCGTTCCCGCGAAGATGGCCCCATCGCGCTCGTTACGGGAGGGCTGCGAGACGGCGAAGAAGTAGGCGTAGGAGTAGTAGAGCCGGCGGTAGTAGGGCGCGGAGTCCCACCCGCGATAGTCCTGCGGTGCCTGGATGAACCCGACCTCCGGCTCGGCGAACAACGGCGCGCAGCGGCGCAGGAAGTCTGCGTCCATCTGGTAGTCGGAGTCGACGACACCGATGAGCTCGGTGCGCGGATCGGTCATGTTGCGCAGCGCGTAGTTGAGCGCACCGGACTTGTAGCCCGGCCAATCGGCGAGGTGCATGAACTTCACGTCGTTCGCGGCGCACCACTGCTCGACCGGGCGCCACATCGACTCGTCTTCGGTGTTGTCGTCGATCGCGACGATCTCGTACGACGGGTAGTCGAGCCGGCGGAGTCGGGTGAGTGTCTCGATGACCATGTCCGGCGGTTCGTTGTGCGCCGGGACGTGCAGGCTGACGAACGGGGTTGCGATGTTGAGCTCCTGCGTCTCTGCGCCCCGTCGTATTCGCCGCTTCCAGTGCTCGGTGCCGAGCGCGTCGCAGAGCTCCCAGAGATATGCCGTACCGAGGAACGCGGCAAAGACCTCAAGCACCCACAGCAGCATGCCGCCGGCTTCGGATGCGGCCGGCAGGCCGTTGGTGAACGTCCACTCGAGCATGAAGGCGAGGTAGGCGAGGAAAAGGAACACCGTGGTCGACCAGCACATGTGACCGCGGGCGCTCCACCGCCGGGTGAAGGGCAGCCACACGAGGCTGGCGACCGTGACGGCGACGACGGCAGCGATGACGTTGTGCGGCGTCGCGCCGAGCAGCTCGAGAACGCCCGCGACGATCATGTCGACGACGACGGTTGCGATCAGCGCGAGCAGCAGCCGGCGCGACCAGGGCCACCGCCCGTAAGCGCGGTCGTCGCCGGTCGTCGGGAACGGCGCCAGCAGGACGAGGGTGCTGACTGCGCCGGCCACAAGACCGGCGACCAGCAGGGCAGCAAGCATCGACGTTGATGGCTACCCAGAGTTGCTGAGAACTACCTCATGTGAGATGTTCCCGACATAGCAAAGATGCTATCTAGAGCCATAGCAAGAATGCTATGCTACATCCATGATCGGCGGGGAGCTCGTGCGCGAGGCCCGGCGTAGAGCGGGCCTGACCCAGCGTGAGCTGGCCGAGCGGGCGGGCACCACCCAGTCCGCGATCGCCCGGCTCGAGTCGGGTCGCAACAGCCCGTCGTTCGAACAGGTCGAGCGCCTGCTCAAGCTCTGCGGCTTCTCGATGATCGTGAGCCTGGCGACCTACGACGACTCCCACCTCGCCCAAGCCAAAGCCAACTTGCGGCGAGGCGATCCCGAAGAGCGGCTTCGTCATATGACAGCGGTCGCGAACAAGTGGCGCGAGCTGCAGCAGGACGTGCGAAGTGTCTGACTATCAGCCCGAGAAGGTCATGGCAGTTCTCGCGAAGCACCGCGTCGAGTGCATCTATATCGGGGGAGCCGCCGCAGTTTTGCAGGGATCGCCGCTGCCCACGGAGGACGTCGACATCGTCCCCGTCAACGAGCGCGACAACTGGGCTCGCTTGTCGGCCGCGTTGAAGGAGCTGGACGCCAAGGTGCGCGCCGTCGAGCTGGACGAGCCGCTCCCGTTCGACCACGACGCCGACTCGCTGGCGGCGTCGAGGATCTGGAACCTCACCACAAAGTTCGGCGACCTCGACATCACGCAAATGCCGACAGGCACCCAGGGATACGACGACCTGAAGCGCGACGCCGTCGACATGGAAGTGCGTGGCGTGCACATCCAGGTCGCATCGCTGGCCGACATCGTGCGCAGCAAGGAAGCGGCCGGGCGCGACAAGGATCGGCTGGCACTGCCCGTGCTCCGCGAGCTGGTCGCCATGCAGCTGCGCGAGAAGTCGGGCCGCCCGCCGCCCGGCCCGCGTCGGCGGACCTAGCGGTGGCGGTGCGGCGGCCGGGGAAAGCGGGTCGTCGGCTTGGCGGCCAAGCGGCGGAGCCGCTCGAGCTCGAGGCGCTGACGGTCTAGGGCTAGCGGGTCATACATGGCGGTCTCCCTCCCGATGTGATCGAGAAATCTCTCGACCTCGAGATACTCTACCACAGATATCTCGATGTCAAGAGACTTGACATGGAAGGTTATGCTCAGTCCATGGGTGACTCTGTCGACTTCTGCATCGCCGACGTGGTTTCGCAGTACGACGCGATCGACCCTGAGGTCGAAGGCGTCGTCGACCGCATCACCACGATCAACAAGCAGCTCAACCGCGGGTTCGAGGAGACGCTGGCCGACCACGGCCTCAACTACGGCGAATACAAGCTGCTGCTGCGCCTGGTCACCCGGACCGAGGACAACCGCATGTCTGCCGGTGACCTGTCCCGGTCGTTGATGCTCTCCTCCGGCGCCATGACCAACCGGCTCGACCAGCTCGAGAAGTCAGAGCTCATTCGCCGCGTCCGTGATCCCAAGGACCGTCGCGGCGTTCACGTCGAGCTGACTGCCAAAGGCCGCGCGATCATCGACAAGGCGGTGACCGAGCAGGCGGCCAAGGAGATCGATGTCCTCAGCGTGCTCAGCAAGCGCGAGCTCGGCGGTCTCAACACACTGCTGCGCAAGGTGCTGACCTCACTCGAAGCGCGTGCTGACGGCAACGCCGAGGCCGCGTCGTAGCGGACTCCAACCTCCCTTGCGGGGCGCCTCGTCGGGCCGCGAGTATTCCCCGCGAAGGCAATGGGAGGCGACGTTGCTGCTACGACGGCTCACAGCCGCTGGCGTGGGAATCGCGGGCATTGCCCTGACCATGGGCGTGGCGAGTGCCGCCCCGGTTACGGTCACGCCCAGGTACGCAGAGGCCGGTGCGGGCACCGTGTCGCTCACGCGGACTACCGACCCGGCCACAGGTGATGTCGACTACGACATCGTGATCAGCGGACGGATCGGCGACCATGGCTGGGGCTACACGGGCGAGCTGTTCGGCATCCGACATGCGACCCCGTCTTCGTTCGACACACCCACTGACATCGGTTCCTTCGACGTGACGGCCAGTCCGTCGGGCGTTTCCGGTCGGTGCAGCAGCTACAGCACGGTCGGCTCGACCGTCTCCCCCTCAGACCCGATCGACGCACTGTTCGCCTGCGTGTTGTCCAAGAACGGAAGCACGCCCTGGCTCGTGCAGTTCCAGAGCACGTTGTTGCCTGCGGCCGCTGACGGCTCGGCGTGGCAGGGGCCCTTTGTCGAGACCGACGCCGAAGCGACTGCTATCGGCACGACGGCCGAGAAGAGCATCGGTGACGTGCAGGTCGAGGAGCGAAACGACGGCGGCGGACTGCAATACACGGTGCAGTTCTCCGGGCAGGTCGCCATCGGTTCGTCGGTCTACACCGGCGAGATCCTGAGCGAACCGAGCGGCTGGTTCTATCTCCACGACGGCGAGCCCACGCCGACCATGGCCGTGGCCGGGATTGGCGGCGGACACCACGTGACGGGCCAGTGCACCGGACGGGCCGGCGGTCTCGACTACGACGTCTCCGCCGGATGGGACTTCGACTGCAGCCTCAGCCTCGACTCTGCTCCGTCGGTCAATGTGTCGCTGGGGACGACCCACCAGGGCGACGGGACGTTCTGCAGCGACAATAGCGACGGCGGCCTGGTGTGCGACATCTACACAACTGGCTACTACGCCGACAAATGAGCCCCACGGATAGGTCCGACTACGGAACGCTGGGCTGCCTCGCCGGGCAGTTGGCGAGCATGTCGGTGCAGGTGCGTAGCCGGCCGGACTGCGGGTCGGTCAGCCGGTACTGCGAGTAGAAGTAGAACGACAGCGAGTTGGGGATCGGCACGCCCTTGATCTCGTAGGGAACGTTGCCGCTCATCGGGTCTGTCGGGTCGACGGCCGTGGGGTCGTAGACGCCGGCGCCGATCGCCAGCTTTCCCTTGCTGTTCCGGTCGGCGCTGTCGTCGTACTTGCCAAGACTCGTCAGTCGCTCGAACGCGGACTGGCTTGTATAGGGATCGCTGCCGTTGCGCAGGTACTGGTCGAACCACGCGAGCGTGTAGTAGAAGGCGAACCGCTCGCTGAGCTCGTTGGAGTACATGACGAGGTCGATGTAGGTGTAGGTCAGGTGCGTGCCGTTGCGGAACGACACGATCTCGGAGTCGATGCCCTTCTTGGCAAGCTGCTGATAGCCCGAGTCGCCGGCCAGCCCACCCATGTTGCTGCCGCCGTGCGGGTCAGGCGGTGCGGTTGCGGGCTGCACGTTGAACTCGTAGTCGTTGGCAGTCGCGAGAGCCGGCGTGTTCAACGACTTTGCGCGGAACCGCTTGGGGATCGACACGTTGTCGGCGCACTTGTTGAACTGGATCGGCACCAGGTCGTCCCAGGCGACGATGGTCTTGACGCGGCTGTCGCACTGGCCGACCCAGCTCACCGCGGACGCGCCAAGCGAGTGGCCGGCGATGCCGAGCAGCGACGGGTTGATGTCCTTGCGTGCCGGGTTGCCCTTGGACAGGAACCAGGACAGCGAGTCCTCGGCGCCTTGGTAGAAGTTGTAGTTCTGCTGGTAGGGCACGCCCGGGCAGTCACTCGGCGAGCAGTTCTTGGGCAGCAGGTCGGAGTGGCCCTGGCCCTGGACGTCGTAGGTCATTACGACGTAGCCGTACTGCGCAAGCCCCTCGGCGGCCCAGTAGTAGAGGTTCTCGTAGGCCTGGATCGAACCGTCGGTGATGACGACGGCCGGATAGCCACCGCGCGGCTCCGGGACCGACTTCGGCGGCAGCCAGACGTGGCCGCGCAGCTGCGCGCCGTCGCTGGAGGGGAACTTCACCTCGATCGCCTTGCCGCCGGTGAGCTGCTCCCAGCGGTCGATCGCGCGGAACGGGTCGGCGCCGAGCGCGCCCGGCACCTGCGTCGTCACGCCGCCGTGCACGTGCCCGGGGCCGTCAGCCAGCTGCTCCTGCCACTGCTTTGCGTAGAGCTCGGCGCCGACGGTCAGGTTGCCGACGCCGAACGCCGGGTTGTTGAGCTGGTCGCGGACGCGCAGGGTCGCGCAGTACTGGTTGAGCTGATCGCGGGCGATCCACGCCGGGTTGGTGGCGACGCCGCCCTGGACCTGCGGGTCGATCCGCTCGGCCTTGGCGAAGCACTGCGAGTCGACGCCGACAACGGGGTCGGCGGAGGCGTGCATCGCCATCGGCGCCGCAACGGCGGCCACGGCCGAGAGGGACAGGGCGGTACGCAGGGTCAGGCGTCGCATGCAGACTGATCTTCGTCGCTGGGACCGGTTTTCCTACGTACGACGGCCGAAACCGGTCGTAGCCGCGAAGATCAGCCGACGGCCTTGGCGGCGGCTCGGCCGGCGGTGCGGCCGGAGAACAGGCAACCGCCGAGGAACGTGCCCTCGAGTGCGCGGTAGCCGTGCATCCCGCCACCGCCGAAGCCGGCGCTCTCGCCGGCGGCGTACAAGCCGGGCACCGGGTCGCCGCCGGCGTCGAGCACCCGCCCGTCGAGGTCGGTCGCCAGACCACCGAGGGTCTTCCTCGTGAGTACGACGAGGCGCACCGCGATGAGTGGCCCGGCCTTCGGATCGAGCAACCGGTGCGGTCGCGCCACGCGGATCAGCTTGTCGCCGAGATAGGTGCGTGCATTGCGCATCGCGGCGATCTGCATGTCCTTGGTGAACGTGTTGGTGATCTCCGCGTCGCGTGCGCGCACCTCGCGCTCGACGGCGTCGTACTCGATCGCCGGCTCTCCGCCGGTGACGCCGTTCATCCTGTCGACGAGCTCACGCAACGACGTCCCCTGTACGAAGTCCTCGCCCTTGTCGAGGAACGCCTGCACCGGACCGGGTATGCCTTCGCGCGCGCGTTGCAACACGCCGCGGACGGACTTGCCGGTGAGGTCAGGGTTCTGCTCGGAGCCGGAGAGTGCGAACTCCTTCTCGATGATCTTGCGCGTGAGGATGAACCACGAGTGGTCGTAGCCGGTCGTCCGCAAGTGCTCGAGCGTGCCCAGAGTGTCGAAGCCGGGGAACAGCGGCACCGGCAGTCGGCGACCGACGGCGTCGAGCCAGAGTGACGACGGGCCGGGCAGGATGCGGATGCCGTGCATCGGCCAGATCGGGTCCCAGTTGTGGATGCCCTCGACGTAGTGCCACATCCGGTCCGGGTTGATGACGTGACCGCCGGCGTCCTGCGTGATCTGCATCATGCGCCCGTCGACATGCGCAGGGACGCCGCTGATCATGTGCTGCGGTGGTGACCCGAGCCGTTCCGGCCATGCCTTGCGCACGAGGTCGTGGTTGCCGCCGATGCCACCCGCCGTGACGATGACCGCCTGCGCGTCGTAGGAGAACTCACCCACCCCGGCGCGTGACGACGTCTGGCCGCGGGCCACCGATGTCGGCTCGAGCAGTGTTCCGCGTACGCCAGTGACGGCGCCGCCGGACGTGACGACCTGGTCGACCTGATGACGCACGCCCAGGGTGACGAGCCCGCGCTCGACGTGCGCGCGCACGCGTCGCTCGAACGGCTCGACGATGCCGGGGCCGGTGCCCCAGGTGATGTGAAAGCGCGGCACGGAGTTGCCGTGCCCGGTCGCGGTGTAGCCACCCCGCTCGGCCCATCCGACCACCGGGAACACCCGGTGGCCCATCTGCCGGAGCCAGGCCCGCTTCTCACCACTCGCGAAGTCGACGTAGGCCTCGGCCCACTTGCGCGGCCAATGGTCCTCGTCGCGGTCGAAACCGGCCGTCCCGAGCCAGTCCTGCCAGGCGAGCTCGCGGCTGTCCTTGATGCGCAGCCGGCGCTGTTCGGGGGAGTCCACGAAGAACAGGCCGCCGAACGACCAGAACGCCTGCCCGCCGATCGACTGCTCACCTTCCTGGTCGAGCAGCAGCACCTTGCGCCCCGCGTCGGCCAGCTCCGCCGTAGCGGTCAGACCGGCAAGTCCTGCCCCGACGACGATGACGTCCGCATCCACGGGGCACAGTCTCTGTCATGGGAGACATCGAGGTGCGGGACAACCCTGCGGCCGAGCAGTGGGAGCTCAGAGTCGACGGAGAGCTGGCGGTGCTCGCGGCGTACCAGGACAAGGGAGGCCAGCGGACCTTCACACACACCGAGACCCAGGACGGTTTTGCGGGCAAGGGACTCGCGTCTCAGCTGGTCAAGGCGGCGCTGGACGATGCGAAGTCCCGCGCCCTCGAGGTCAACCCGGTCTGTCCGTTCGTCCGCGGCTGGCTCGATCGTCATCCGGGTTACTTCGACGGCTAGTCAGCAGTCAGCCGCCGGCCATGGCGCCGACGACGAGCAGAGGCTCAGCCCCGCTGACGACCGCATCAGGAAGGGGGTCGTCAGCGGAGCTGTGGGACAGGTCCTCGTTGCAGGCGAAGTAGCGGATGAAGTTGCGCCGCTTGCCGGTGCTCTGATCGCGAATCGTGCCGCGCAGCGCCGGGTAGGCCGCCTCGACCGCATCCAGCACCGACGCGATCGTGGCAGTCGCGACGTCAACCGCAACTTCGTGGTCCACCTGGGCGAGTCGCTTCAGATGGCCCGGCAGCACAACTCGGATCTCGCTCACTTCAGTGTCTGCACCTCGACGGACAGCACCGCAGGGAGGTCGCGGACGATCGCCGACCAGGTGTCACCGCCATCGGGGGAGCAGTAGACCTGACCGCCTGTCGTCCCGAAGTAGACCCCACACTCGTCGAGGGAGTCGATCGACATAGCGTCACGCAGGACGTTGACGTAGCAGTTGTCCTGCGGGAGACCCTTGGTCAGCGGCTCCCACTCGTTGCCGCCGGTGCGGCTACGGAACACGCGCAGTGCGCCGTCGAGGGGGAAGTGCTCCAGGTCGCTCTTGATCGGCACGATGTAAAGCGTCTCCGGCTCGTGTGCGTGCACGTCGATCACGAAACCGAAGTCGGTCGGCAGGCTGTCGCCGACGTCATACCAGTTGTCGCCGGCGTCGTCACTGCGCATGACGTCCCAGTGCTTCTGCATGTAGAGCGTGCCGGGCCGGTCCGGGTGCATGGCGACGTGGTGCACGCAGTGCCCGACCTCGGCCTCCTCCTCGGGAATGGCGCCGGACTTGAGCCCGCGGTTGATCGGCTGCCACGTCTTGCCACCGTTGTCAGTGCGGAACGCGCCGGCCGCGGAGATGGCGATGAACATCCGCTCGGGGTTGCTCGGGTCGAGGATGATGGTGTGCAGGCACATGCCGCCGGCGCCGGGTTGCCAGTGGGGGCCGGAGCCGTGCTCGCGCAGGCCTGGCAGCTCCTGCCATGACCCGCCGGCGTCGACCGAACGGAACAGCGCGGCGTCCTCGACGCCGGCATAGACCGTGTCGGGATCGGTGAGCGACGGCTCGAGGTGCCAGACGCGTGCGAACTCCCACGGGTGGGGGGTGCCGTCGTACCACTGGTGGGTGCCGGGGACCGTCGCGTAGCGGAAGTCGTTGCCGACCGGGTTCCAGGACTTGCCGCCGTCGTCGGAACGCTGGATCACCTGGCCGTGCCAGCCGGTCGACTGCGACGCGTAGATGCGGTTGGGATCAGCGGGAGACCCCTTGAGGTGGTACATCTCCCAGCCGGCGAAGAACGGTCCGTCGACGTTCCAGTCCTTGCGCTTGCCGTCCGCGGTGAGCACGAACGCGCCCTTACGCGTCCCGACCAATACACGCACACCACTCATATGCCGCTCCCAGTCGTCGAGGCCTACTGCACCGTACGACGAACGGGCGACAGGAAACTCATCGCTCGGGCTAGAACGGCACTTGCGTCGTCAGGGGGCCTTCGCCCGCGCCGCGGCCCGAGAGGATCCGCGCGAACTCCACGGCGTCGAGCTCGTACGACGGACCGCCGGTGCCCCACGTCCATGTGCCTCGCGCCGGGCCGGTCAGCGTGAGCGTGCACGGCTGGCCGTGGCGCTGCGCCCACTCGGCGGCGATGTCGGCGACGAGGACGCCGTCGTGGTCGGGCGTGAGCGTCATGGGGCGGCCGGTTACGTCCGCGATGTCGCTGCGATGCATCCACGTGTCGCGGGTGAGGATCACGTCAACGAGATAGCCGAACGACCACGCCTCCGGCTCGGTCCCGTTGATGACGAACTGCTCCGGCATGGGGCGGCGGCGTACGAAGGCCGGCACCCGCTTGCGGCCGCGTGCAGCTTTCGGTCCGATCGTGGCGAAGCGCTCGATCAACCCGATGGCGTCGAGATGCGCGGTCCTCTTCACCTGCTCGGCGGTGAGCGCGTCGATGTAGAGGCCACTGGTGCGCTTGTTTGCGGCACGGTTCTGGCTCGCCTGCTCGCGCAGGGACGCCGACATGTGTGTCATGCCAGTGACGTGCCCGGCGAGATCGCGGACGTCCCAACCGGTGTTGCACGTCGGCAGCGACCATTCCTGCGGTGACAGCGAGCGAAGCACGTCGAGGAACCGTGCGTACTCCGTCGCTGCCATCCGCATGGCCGTCGCTCGATCGAGTGCGGGCCGTCGTGTCTGCAAGGTCAGGCGCCAACCAGGGAGTCGTGCGCCGGCAGCGGCTGGTTCGGGACTGTTGCGCAGCCATAACGCTCTTCGTAGACGTCGGCCATCTGACGCAGCAGCGTCGCGCAGTCGCCTTCGTAGGACGAGCCGTGCATGATGGCCAGGCGCTGCGGGTTGAGATCTGCGATGCGGCGGTACGTCGCCGGCACGGCCGGACCGAGCGACGTCTGATGGAACAGGTCCTCGGCGTCGATCGCGGCTTGCAACAGGTCGTCGCCGGTGATGGCCGGACCGTCGCCGACTTGGGTGAGCAGGTCGCCGAGGAACAGCGTTCCGGTCTCCTGCTCGAAGAACATGTGCGACTCCCAGTTGTGCGGCACGTGCGGGGTGGCGATCTCGACGACCTTGCGTGAGATCGATGCGCCGCCGAGGTCGATGACCTCGCCGTCATCGAGGGCGCGCGGCGGCCGCGAAAGCTGGTCGTTCAGGGACAGCATCACGCCGAGCGCGCCGTGCGCAACCTGTGCGTGCGGTGCGACGTCGAGGAACTCGTTGACGGCGCCGCACTCGTCCGCTTCGACATGCGAGAACGCGATCCAGCGAAGCTTGTCGACCGGCATGACGCGCTCGACGGCCTCGCGCACCAACGGGAAGAGTCCGCGCATGCCCGTGTGGTAGAGCAGCGGCTCCTCGGCGTCGACGAGGAACTGGTTGAACGTGAAGCCGCCCGGTGCGATCTCGGGGATGCACGTAGAGATGCGGTAGATGCGGTCGGCGATCTGGTCAACGTTTGTCTGCATGGCGAGCCCTCCTCGTGGGCTGGGTCGATGCGTACTGACGGGCGAACATCGCCACGACGCGGGGGATGGCACTGGTGAAGGTGCCGGACTCGAACGGTTGGCCCGGCTCGTTGGCCAGTTGCTGGCTGACGATGCCGGACGTGATGACGGTCCAGTCACGCTGGATGTCCTCGAGAGCTATGTCGTCGCGCAGCAGGCCGCGACGTTGCAGTAGCGCGAGGCGTTGTTGCGACAGCTCGACCAGCCGGATCGCTGGCGCATATGCGCGCTCCGAGGGGCTGAAACCGGGTACCGGTCGCCAGAACAGGAGCTGCGTGTACTCGGGGTGCTCGACCGCCCATTTGATGAAGGCGTTGGCCGAGACAAGCAGGCTGTCCTCGAGCGGGAGTGTGTCGTCCAGCTGCTCCCCGAACGTCTGCATGGCGTCGGCGATGAGGTTGGCTCCCCGCTCGAAGAGCGCGTCGTACAACGCGTTCTTGGAGTCGAAGTAGACGTAGAGCGACGGTGGCCGGATGCCCATCCGGCGCGCCACCTCACCGATCGACAGTCCGGCGACGCCCTGCTCGCGCATCAGCTCGGCGGCGACGTCGAGGACCTCCTCGATCGTCTCCTGTCGCCTGCGTTGCCGCCGGTCGAGCTGGACCGCTCCGGTCTCCATGGACCGGGAGCATGTCCTAATACTATTAGGAAGTCAAGGAGATACTCGGAACCGATGACTTTTCTCGCCCTCCGCAGTCTGATGAACCATGGAGACCATCAACTTGGGCGCCGCCGAGTCCCTGCCACCGGTCGACTGGGCCGCGGTCCAGGAAAAGCTCGACGCGCGGACGAAGCCGGATGCGGACGCGCACAACGCCTGGACGACCTGGCTGACCACGCTCAACGAGGACGGCAGCCCGCACGTCACCCCGGTCGGTGCGATGTGGCTGGACGGCACGTTCTGGTTTCAGACCGGCGCGACGCGAAAAGGCCGCAATGTCGCACGCGACCCGCGGTGCACCGTCGCGGTGTCGATACGCAACGGGGACGTCGTCCTCGAGGGCGACGCGGTGCGGGTGACCGAGCCGGACGCGGTCGCGCGCATCGCGAAGGCGTGGGCGGACAACGGCTGGCCCGTCGAACCGGACGAGAGCGGCACAGGCATCACCGCGCCGTTCAACGCACCGATGCAGGGACCCCCGCCCTGGAACGTCTACCGGATCGAGCCGCGCTCAGCAGTCGTCTGCTGGGGCGAGGAGCCGGGTGGGCTGACGCGCTTCAGGTTCTGAGCCCTAGTTGCAGTTGCCGGTGAACGGCACTCCGGCGAAGCGTTCTTGCAGGAACGGGCCGGTCTTGGGCTCGAAGAACGCACCGGCAGTCGTGTGCGACGCGCCCTGGTATTCCTCGAACTCCACCGGCACCCCCTGCCGGCAGTACTCGTCGGCCAGTGCCTTGACGTCGCTCGCGCGCATCACGCCGTCGCCCTTGCCGTCGGAGTTGCCGACGCCCATGTAGATCGGTGCGCTGGGGTGTCCGGGCGCGGTGCCCATCGTCTGCCCGCGCAGCATTCGCGCGAGTGCCGGAACGTGTTTCCAGTCGCGATATTGCGGCTTCAATACCTTGGTCACCGTGAGTCCCGGCCAGCGGCCGAACAGGTCCGGCATGCAGCCGGTGGACTCCGCGCGCACGACCTTCGCGCCGTACGACGACAGGTAGCGGGACAGGTCGACGTGATACGCGCGAGACAGACCGAGCAGCATGGCCGGGATCGCCGCGGCGTACTCGCTGGTGCCGTTGGCGTAGTCGAAGAGATGGAAGTCGTTGACGGGTACGCCGCCGATCGCCACGCCGACGATGTCGAGCTCAGGTGCGTAGGTCGGGGCGAGCTCACTCGCCCAGTCACCGGCGAGGGCCCCACCGGAGTAGCCGGACAGTCCGACCTTGGCGCCCTTTGCCTCGAGGAAGGACTCGGTCGCGCGGATTCCGTCAAGGCTGTTGTAGCCGGCCTCGCGACCGGCCATCCAGTCGAGGCCGGTGCCTTCGACGTCGGGCACCGTGACAACGAAGCCCTGGCTCAGATACCAGTTGATGAGGAGCTCTTCTTCCTCGGCTTCCTGCTGCGCGGCGCCACCCGCGTCACCGCCGGCGAGGGTGTAGCTCGGATCGCACTTCGGGTCGAGCCCGTCGTAGAAGCTGAGGTAGCCGACGATGTCGGGCGTGACCGGCAGGTGCGCCGGCGCCAGCACGGTTGTCACTGTGACGGTCGGTTGCCCGAGCTGCCCGGTCGTCCGATAGAGCAGCTGCTCGCCGGTGACGGGCGTCGCCATCGGGCCGAAGTACATCGTGGTCGCGCGCTTCTTCAGCACAGCTCCGGGCGCGATGTCAGCGAGCGGCTTGCTGCCGTTGTAGCTGTAGAACGAGTCCTTGTCCGGGCGCTGCGGCCCGTCCGCATGTGCCGATGGGCCCGCCATGACGGCTGTGGCCAGGGCAAGCGCCAGCACAAGCCTCACGGTGATCTGTTCGTCGGCCGTCGAGGAGTCCCTGCCGCGTTACGGTCTCGGGGTGAGCGTGCCGGTGATCGACGTGGCGCCGTTGCTGCGCGCCGGGTCCGACCGGGACGTCCGCGTCGTTTCGGAGGCCGTCGACGCGGCGTGCCGCGAGACCGGGTTCTTTGTCGTCAGCGGCCATGGCATCAACCCGCAGCTGCGGCGCGCCCTCGACGAGGCGGCTCGGCTGTTCTTCGCACAACCCGACGAGACGAAGGCGGAGATCGCGATGGCGCGCGCCGGACTTGCCTGGCGCGGCTGGTTCCCGGTCGGCGGTGAGCTCACCTCCGGCCGTCCGGACCGCAAGGAAGGCGTCTATTTCGGCGAGGAGCACGCCGCGGAGCATCCGGGGGTCCGAGCCGGCCTACCGCTGCACGGGGCCAACCAGTTCCCGCAACAGCCCGCGCAGCTGCGGTCGCTCGTGCTCGACTACATGTCCGCGCTGACGACCCTTGGTCAACGTGTGCTGGAAGCGGTCGCGCTCGGCCTCGACCTGCCACGGGACTGGTTCCGGACCAGTCTCACGGCCGACCCCGTCGTACTGTTCCGCATCTTCCACTACCCGCCGTCCGCACCGACTGAAGATGACTGGGGCGTCGCCGAGCACACCGACTACGGCCTGCTCACCTTGCTCGGTCAGGACGGCAACGCCGGCCTGCAAGTGCGCAGCTCGACAGGCTGGGTCGACGTACCCCCGGACACCGACACGTTCGTCTGCAACATCGGCGACATGTTGGAACGACTGTCGGGTGGTCGCTATCGCTCGACGCCCCATCGCGTGCGCAACGAGAGCACGGCGGAGCGGCTGTCCTACCCGTTCTTCCTCGACCCGTCGTGGGACGCCGTCGTACCCGGATCCAGCAGGACCTACGGC
>JAICMI010000013.1 GCA_025929315.1 Frankiaceae bacterium | reverse complement strand
TCCCCTCGGTCCGATCTGCGTGGCGCCGGGCGTGACCTCATACGGCAGCGGCGCCCTGCACGCGCTCTCGACGTGCGCAGTCTCGAAGACGCTCAAGGGCAGCGTCACGGTGACGGTGGCAGATGAGAACAATGGTCCCGTCAACGGAGCGAGGATCACGCTCGCCAACCAGGACGGCAACGGCAGCCCCGGCGCGCAGTCCGCTGGCAGTGACGGCAGCTTCGTCTTCACGAATGTGCTAGCTGGCAACTACAACGTCACAGCCACTAAGACCGGATATACGAACCAAGGGCCGCAAGCCATCTGCGTGACGGGTGGAAGTGGCGCCATGACTTACGTCTCCGTCTATCTGCCAACTGCGGCCGCCAGCGGGTGCGCGTCAAGCAAGACCACTGGTTCCATCAAGATCACGGTGACCGACCAAAGCGGAGCGCCGATCCCGAACGTTCAGGTCAAGCTGACAAATGCCAACGGAAATCCCGGCGCACCCGGCGCGAAGCCGACCGGCTCTGATGGCAGCTATACATTCAGTGCGCCCGGAGACATGTACAGCTACACGGTCACGCCGCCTGCCGGTTACGCAGATCCCGGGATGCAAGGGCCACTGTGCGTCGTTGCGGGCAGCACGAGCACCAACCCGACGAAGTCGTCGGTGTCGCTCACGGGCATCATGAGCGTCAAGGTCACGGTCACCAACAACGACACGCAACCCACCAAGTCCTACAACGTCACCCTCACCGACTCGTCTGGGCTGTCGTCGACCAACACCATGACGATCAACAAGAACAAGTCCGGCAGTGTGACGTTCTCGAACATGCCGACCGACATCTACACGATCGAGGTCTGCATCCCGATCGCGTCCACCCACAACTGCGACGGCATCAACAACAAGACAACGACCTACGCCTTCACCACGAAGGGCCAGCTCTACCAGTCGCCCAACCCGCCGACGTTCGTCGACGACAAGGGTGGCTCGTGATGTTCGCCCGCCTTCGTCGGGCACGCGACACCGACGGCTTCACGCTCGTCGAGGTCCTCGTCGCCATGACCATGCTGTCGGTGGTGATCGCCCTTTCGACCGGCCTGATCATCCGGGCACTGGACCAGAACTCCAACGCCGGCCAGCAGGCGCAGGCGCAGCAGCGCAACAACACGGGCATGGAGCAGATCACTCGCGCTCTGCGTCAGGCGGTCTATCCGACCAACGGCACCAACAAGAACGCGAGCATCATCACGCTTGCCAACCCGACTCAGATCCAGTTCACCACGCGCCTCCAGAGCACGGCGTCCGCGCAGAACAGCACCAACTGCAATGCGGTGACCGGAGCTTGCACGTGGGGCACTGCGCCGGTCCAGGTGCAGGCGAGCCTGAACACCACGACCCACAACTTCAACTGGGGGACCGGCGCCCCGACCCTCCCGTGCGCGACACCGTGCGCCTACGCCACCCCGTCGCTCACGCGCACGCTTGTTTACGGCGTACGCAACAACCAGGGTTCGAGCGTCTGCCCCAAGAACACCGGCGACGGTGCGATCTTCCACTACTGGTACATCGATCCGACCGGCAACATGGCGGCGTGGTCGCCGGCCGTCGCCGGTTCACCGACCCAGGCTGAGCTCGCCAAGATCTCCGTCGTCCAGATCAACTTCTGGACCCAGACGCAGACCGGGCCGCAGAAGCCTGGCTGTGTCGCCCTTTCCGACTACGTGCAGCTGAGGAACTGGTCGTGATCCGCCTTCTCATGCGCTCCCGCCGTCGATCGGACGAGGGCATCGCCATGCTGTTCGTCATCGCGATCGGCCTGGTCGTCACCGGACTCATCGTCGCGATGTTTGCCACGGTGCTGCAGACACAGTCCTCCGCCCGCACCCAGCGCAACATCACGTCGGCGGAGGCGGCAGCCGAGGCCGGGATCAACGACGCCGTCTTCAAGCTCGGTCAGTACACGGCCGGCGTGTCCAACTGGACCAAATACACCTCGGGTGCCAGCCAGTGGACCCAGACGAACGCGTTCACCCCGGCCGTCGGATCGATCGGCGCCAACACGTCCTACTCGGTGTGGATCACCCCGATGTCCGGCTCGAGCAACATGATCCTCTGGGCGCGCGGCACTTATGGCACCAACTCGCGGCTGATCCGGGCGCAGATCACCCAGGGCGCCCCACCGGCGTTCGACTACAGCATGTTCGCGTCCAAGGGCATCGACATCCACCACCACAACAGCTACCTGTCGCCGCAGGTCTACACGACGTCCGTGCACTCCAACGGCTACATCAACCTCGACTACCCGTCCGAGTTCACGGTCAACAGCCTCGAGGCGGTCACCAGCCTCACGTTCGGCAAGGGCGGCGGCTCAACGCCCGGCGGCACGATCCCCGCGAGCGGCTACAACTGGTACGACCCGCTCAACGGCAAGTGCTACCCCGGCGGCATGGCATCGCCAGGCGGCGGCACGCCGGTCAACGCCGGCAACTGCAGCGGTAACCCCAAGTACAGCGCCAACGCGGTGATCTACGGAACGGTGAAGGCCGGCAGCGTGTCGCTCAACACCCACGGCCAGGTGCTGCCGGTGTCAACGCAGACCACCCTCGACACCGGTCAGGTCATCCAGAAGCAGGACGGCGACGTTTACGCTGCCAGCGCGACGATCGGGTCCAACACGTTCTCGACGAAAGCGGCTGGCGACGCATGCACGTCGGTCTGCAACAAGGGCACCAACGGAAACGCGGCCCAGATCAGTGGTGCATTGCACATCGACCCCACCTACAAGGTCGACACGATCGCGTTCCCGTCGATCGACTACTCGACGACGTACCGTCCCAAGGCGCAGGCGGAGCAGAACGCCTCCGGTGTGCAGCACGTCTTCACGGGCAGCGGCACGTTCCTGAACTACATCACCAACCCGACCAGCGGCTTCTACCGAACGATCGATCCCACGACTCACGAGCTGACGACATGGACGTCGGGGTCCGGTGTGGCTCCGGACGTCATCTTCCTCGACGGTGACTTCGACATCACCAGTGGTCAAGCACAGCTCAACTACAACACCATCGGCAACCTGGTGCACGCAGCAACGGGCACCAATGGCGCGACGCCGATGCTGGTCATCCGGGGCTCGCTGGTCGTCGAGGGCGGCGGCATCACGCTCGGCACCGGACTCGTCATGGTCGGGCCGGGCAACCGCACCGACTTCCTGACACCGGGCTCCTCCACCTCTCCCGTGATCGTCGACACGACCAAGCTGCTCGACCCCACGGCCACGGGACCGGCCGTGCTCGCCGCCGGCGGCTCGATCAACAGCAGCGACTACGACACCGACAGCAACTGGACCTCGACATCGTCGTACGAACCGCTCAAAGCCAACCCCACCTACATCCGCGGCCTCGTCTACTCGGCGTCCTGGGACCCGTCCACGCAGTCGAGCGTCCCGCAGTCGCAGCACTGGCACAACTTCGACCCGAAGAACTTGCAGAAGATCTACGGGGCCCAGGTTGGCGCCCAGCTGCACGACTGCAACAACTTCAGCTTCTCCTACGACCCGCTGGTGAAGAACGCTTTCGGTTTCGGCGGCGGCACCGTGCAGGTCGTGGACTACCAGGACCTCGGCAAGTAGCTGGTCGGCCAGGCCGGAAATAGTCCGAACGGCCTACGCAACCAGGCTTCAAGCCGCCACTCTGTGCGCCGATATATCGCATGTCATCGCTACACAGTGAGCCCGCTCCCGCGCCGCTCGACCCATCATCCGGAGGTAACTGCAATGCTCGCTCGTATCCGCAAGGCGGCGGAGGAGCGTGAGGGTGGTTTCACCCTCATCGAGCTCCTGGTCGTCATCATCATCATCGGCATCTTGGCCGCGATCGCCATCCCGGTCTTCCTCAACCAGCGCCAGAAGGGCTACGACGCCCAGGCCAAGAGCGACGCGCGCAACATCGCGACGCTGGAAGAGACCTACATGACCGACAACAACTTCTATAACGCTGAGGCCGACATGACCGCTGCGGCGACCGACCTGGGCTACAAGAAGTCCAGCAACGTCACCGGCGTCAGCGTCAAGGCTTACGACGCCACTGGCGCGTCCAAGACGGACAACACCGCCACGGCCAGCTACTGCATCGACGTGACGTCTGCGTCGACCAAGCACTTCATCTACAACAGCAAGAACGGCGGTCTCTCCGCCACCGCGACGTCCTGCCCCGCGACCAACTAGTTCGCGACCTGGACTTTCCAGTGAGGCCCGGCGGATTTCCGCCGGGCCTCACTGCGTCGGGCTCCGGAAAAAATTGCTCCGTTCGGCCTAAAAGATCGTGCCGCACGCACCGATAAGGAAGAGGTCAACGAGCCGCACGGCCAAGCAAGGGCACACCCGTCGTGAGGCGGGGCCGCAAAGCAAAGGGGACTCGAGCGCTATCGAGTTAGCCCAGCTGCCGAGGCCGGCACCTCCGTCCGGAGGAGCCGGGACCGGGGGAAACAGGCACCGAGAACGGCTCACCAGTCCAAGAAAGGGACGGAAATGCTCGCTCGTATCCGCAAGGCGGCGGAGGAGCGTGAGGGTGGTTTCACTCTCATCGAGCTCCTGGTCGTCATCATCATCATCGGCATCCTCGCTGCGATCGCCATCCCGGTCTTCCTCAACCAGCGCCAGAAGGGCTACGACGCCCAGGCCAAGAGCGACGCCCGCAACCTGGCCACGCTCGAAGAGACCTACATGACCGACAACAACCACTACAAGACCGAGGCTGCGGCAACCACGACCGCCACCACTGCGAAGGCGGACCTCGGCTACAAGCCGTCGTCGAACGTCACGGACGTCGAGATCAAGACCTTCGACGCCACGGGCGCGGCTGCCACGGATGGCGTTGGCGGCTACTGCGTCATCACCACGTCGGCGTCGACCAACAAGTTCTACTACAACAGTCTCAGCGGCGGTCTGACCACAACCGCCTGCTAATGGCTTGAGCACTACGCCTGAGGCCCGGGGAGCAACCTCCCCGGGCCTTTCGCCGTCCAAGGGACAGACCCGATTAGCCTTCCTGCGTGACCGCCGTCCTGCTCGTCTTCTGCGGGCTCTTCGGGCTTCTCATCGGCTCGTTCCTCAACGTCGTGATCTGGCGGGTTCCCCGCGGTGAGTCGATCGTCCGGCCGCCCTCGCACTGTCCGGGCTGCGACCAACCGATCGCGCCTCAGGACAACATCCCGGTCCTGTCCTGGCTCCTCCTGAGAGGGCGCTGCCGGCACTGCGCGACCCGCATCTCCGCGCGCTATCCAGCGGTGGAGCTGGCCACGGCCGGTCTGTGGGTGGCCCTGGCGGCAAAGATCGGCTTCCACCCCGCGTTGCCCGCCTACCTCTACCTGGGCGCCATCTCGATCGCGCTGGCCCTGATCGACCTCGAGCACTACCGCCTACCGGACGCCCTGACGCTCCCGTCGTACCCGGTCGGCCTCGTGCTGCTCCTCGTGGCCGCGATCGCCAACTCCGACTGGTGGCCCTACGAACGTGCCCTGATCGGCATGGCGGCCTTGTTCGCGTTCTACGACGTCGTGGCCTTCGTCGCACCGAAGGGCATGGGCGGGGGAGACGTGAAGCTCTCCGGCGTGCTGGGGCTCTATCTGGGGTGGCTGGGCTGGTCCCAGCTCGCCGTCGGCGCCTTCATGGCGTTTCTCGTCGGAGGGGTCGTCTCCATCGGCTTGGTGCTGTTCGCGGGCGCCGGGCGCAAGACTCGGGTGCCGTTCGGTCCGTTCATGCTCGTCGGCGCTTTCATCGGGATTTTCGCGGGTCACTCAATCGGTCACGGCTACACGAACCTGATGGGGAACTAGTCACTCCTGACGGGTTGCCGCCGTACGAGTGGTGCCATACGCCAGTTGGCGGAATGAAAGCGACCGTTTTGCTCAAGCCTGCCTTCGCGAGCGCCGAATCCTCTATCTGACACCGCCCTTGCAGAATGCGGAAGGCAGGCGAAGGACCAGTGGCTGGACGTACGTCCGTGGGCCTCGACATCGGAACATCCGGTGTGCGGGCCGCCGAGCTGTCGCTCGGAAAGCACGGCGCAACCTTGGAGCGATTCGGTCAGGTCGCACTGCCGCCTGGCGCAGTGCGCGACGGCGAAGTGATCGACTCTGACGCCGTCGCCGAAGCGATCAAGCACTTGTGGCGCAGTGTGAAGTTCAGTGCGAAGAAGGTCGTGCTGGGCGTTGCCAACCAGAAGGTGATCGTCCGTCAGGTCGACCTCCCGTGGTTGCCGCTCGACGAGCTCCGGTCGTCACTCGCCTACCAGGTGCAGGACTTCATCCCGATGCCGGTCGAGAACGCAATCCTCGACTTCCACCCGGTGGAAGAGCTCGAGGTCGACGGCCGCCGGATGTTGCGCGTGCTGCTCGTCGCCGCCGCGCGCGACATGGTGACCACTCACCTCGACGCCGTGACGAAGGCGGGTCTCAACGCTTCGCAGGTCGACCTGACCCCGTTCGCGGTGCTGCGATCGCTCGCCACCGTCGACAACTTCGGTGCCATGGCTGACGCCGAGGCTCTCGTCGAGGTCGGCAGCAAGGTGACGAACATCGTCGTCCACCAGAACGGCGTGCCCCGCTTCGTTCGCGTGTTGCTGATGGGTGGCGATAACGTCACCGAGGCCGTCGCAGAGCGGATGGGCGTTCCGTTCGAAGAGGCCGCCGGCATCAAGCACCAGGGCTCGCTCGGCACCGTTCCCGGTGTCGCAACCAGCGAGCACCCGGCCGACCGTGTCATCGAGTCGTCCGGCCACATGTTCGTCGAGGAAGTCCGCGGTTCGCTGGACTACTACCTCGCACAGCCGGGTTCAGTTCCGCTGCGCCGCATCGTCGTCTCCGGCGGCGGTGCTCGTCTCGGCGGGCTGGCACAGCGCCTCGCACTTGCGACGCGCCTCCCGGTTGACCCTGCTTCTCCGCTGTCGTCACTGAAGGTCGGCAAAACCGGCCTGACCGACGAGCAGCTGACTTTCGTTGAGCCGCTGGTGACCGTGCCGGTCGGCCTCGCCATGGGAGTGGCCTCATGACCACGCCAGACGTGACCCAGGCGACCACAGGAGTTGTCGCACCCGCGACGCTCCCGTCGGTCAACCTGATGCCGGCGGAGATCGCGGAGGCCGCGCGCTTCCGGCGCTTCCAGCTGGCCATGGGCGCGGCGGTCGTCGTTGCGGTTGCCATCGTCGGCGCGCTCTACGTGCACGGTAAGAGTGCAGTGAGCAGCGCCGAGGCACAGAAGGCAGACGCACAGACCGCGCAGGCCGCAGCGCAGCAGGAGTACAACGGCTTGCAAGGTGTCTCCGACATCTACAACCAGGTCTCGCAGCGCGAAGCCATGCTGTCGCAGGCGATGGGCGACGAGGTCGACTGGTCGACCTACCTGTCCGACCTCTCCCTCCGGATCCCGGACCACGTCTGGTTGACCAACCTCGCGTTGACGCAGACAGCCCCCGCGGCTCCGGTGCCCGGCGCGACCACACCGGCCGGCATCGCTTCGATCACCTTCAGCGGTACGGCGTTCAGTCACGACGACGTGGCCACCTGGCTCGACATGCTCGCGAAGGAAAAGGGTTTCGCGAACGCCTACTTCAGCAACTCCACCAAGGCATTGATCGGCCAGAAGCCGGTCGTGAACTTCTCGTCCTCGGTTGATGTGACCGACGTTGCGAAGTCGGGCCGCTTCACGAAGCCGGCAGGGAACTGACATGGAAAAGATGCGACAGTGGACGGTGCTGACCGCGCTCGGCGTGGTCGGCGTCCTGGCCGCCGGCTGGTTCCTGATGATCTCGCCGCAGCGCTCGCACGCGAGCCAGCTCCGTACGGATGCTGCGTCGGTGCAGGCCTCGACGACAGACCTTCAGTCCAAGATCAACCAGCTGAAGCAGCAGCAAAAGGGTGAGACGGCACAGCAGAAGCGGTTGATGGAGATCGCTTCGCAGATCCCCGACAACCCGCAGCTGCCGGCGCTCATCCGCGAGCTTTCCGGTGCGGCACACAAGGCGGGTGTCTCGCTGGACTCCTTGGCCCCGTCAACTCCTGCTCCGGTGACCGCAGCCGGTGCGCCGGTGAGCACGGTGCCGCTCTCGCAGATCCCGGTGACGATCTCGGTGACGGGTTCCTACTTCAACATCGAGAGCTTCATGCGAGCGCTCGAACATCTCGACCGGGCTCTGAAGACGACAGGCTTGACGGTTGCACTGAACACTGGCGGCACCGCGACCGCCGGTGACGCAGGCGCTGCACCCAACTCGCTCAGCGGTCAGATCAACGCGTTTGTCTACGACTCGCCATCGGTCACGCCGGCGGCAGCGACCGCGCAGACGGCGGCCCCGGCGACGACCTCTCCGTCCACCGCTCCGGCGCAGCCCGCCTCGGGCAGCACCACGACGCCGGCGCAGTCCAGCGCCTCGGAAAAGTAGGAGAGGCCGACATGACCGAGCAGACCTCATTCGGCGGCCTCGCCGTTGCGGCGGATCCCCGGTCCGTCACCCCGTCGGTGGACGTGGGCGAGGACACCGGCGACAACAAGCGCAAGCTGGCCATCGTCGGCGCTGCGGTTGCAGTAGTCGTCGTTCTCATCGCCGCGTTCTTCCTGATGAAGGGCAAAGGCACTCCGGCCGACACCGCCGCCCCTGACGCGCTGGCCAAGGCGGGCGCCACGTCGGCACCGGCGGGCACTGCTGCCGCCCCGGCGACGGCCGTCAAGCCGGTGACGTTGCCCAAGCACTTCAGCGGGGCCATCGGCCGCGACCCGTTCAAGGCGCTCTACACACCGCCGGCGGCCAAGTCCGCGGCTGCCGGTTCGACGAGCTCAACCGGTTCGACGACCTCGACCACCACGGTCGTTCCGCCGACGACGACGACTCCCGGGACAACCACTCCCGGCAGCACGACGACCACCCCCGGTACGACGACTCCGACCACTCCGGTGTTCCGCCCGGTCTGGATCAAGCTCGTGAAGCTGACCTCGACGGGCGCCACGTTCGATGTGGGTTTCAGCGACCACAAGAACCTCAAGGTGCGTCACTACAACCTCGACGCTCCGAAGGCGAGCCAGCCCGAGGTGTTCGCGCGAAACTTCGCCTTCCTGCGGATGGGTGGCGGTGGCGTGATGCTCCAGTACGGCGACGGCACCCCGTTCGTGCTTGACGCTCAGCACAACGTGATGGTCGTGAACTGACGACCTGAGTTCTGCCAGATCGGCCCCGGCCCGCGTCAGCGGACCGGGGCCGATCTGCATCGCCCGGCAGAATGCCGGGCTCAATCGGCATGGCACGGCAGAATGAAGGCATGTTGCGTTGGCTGACGGCCGGTGAGTCGCACGGCCCTGCCCTCGTCGCGATCCTCGAGGGCCTGCCGGCCGGCGTCCAGGTGACGCGGGACGACGTCGCCGCCGAGCTCCTGCGTCGCCGCGCCGGTTACGGCCGCGGCGCGCGCATGTCGGTCGAGGCGGACGAGGTCGAGGTGCTTGGTGGCGTGCGCCACGGCGTCACCATCGGCGCGCCCGTCGCGATCCGGGTCGGCAACACCGAATGGCCGAAGTGGGAGACGGTCATGTCGGCCGACCCCGTCGACCCGGCCGTGCTGGCGGGTCTCGGCCGAGCCGAGGCGCTCACCCGCCCGCGGCCCGGCCATGCGGATCTCGTCGGCATGCAGAAGTACGGCTTCGACGACGCCCGGCCCGTGCTGGAACGCGCAAGTGCGCGCGAGACGGCGGCCCGGGTTGCCCTCGGCACGGTGGGCAAGGCCTTCCTCGATCAGACGGCCGGAGTGCGCGTGCTGAGTCACGTCGTGGCCATCGGCACCGTGGCGACGCCCGACGGCGCCGTACCAGGTCCTGACGATCTCGCGGCTGTTGACGCCGATCCGGTCCGCTGCGCCGACGCCACCACCAGCGCCGCGATGGTCGCCGAGATCGATGCGGCGCGAAAGGACGGCGACACCCTCGGTGGTGTCGTCGAGGTGGTCGTGCATGGCCTGCCGCCGGGTCTGGGCAGTCACGTGCACTGGGACCGCCGGCTCGACGCACGGCTCGCTGCCGCCTTGATGGGCATCCAGGCCATCAAGGGCGTCGAGGTCGGCGACGGCTTCGCCGGCGTACGACGGCGAGGCAGCGAGGCACACGACGAGATCGAGTCCACGCCTGACGGGCTTCGGCGGCGCACCGGCCGCTCCGGTGGCACCGAGGGCGGCATGAGCACGGGGGAGACGTTGCGCGTCCGCGCCGCGATGAAGCCCATCTCGACCGTGCCGCGCGCGCTGGACACCGTCGACGTCGCGACGGGTGATGCCGCCAAGGCGATCAACCAGCGGTCGGACGTGTGCGCGGTGCCTGCCGCCGGTGTCGTCGCCGAGGCGATGGTGGCGCTCGTGCTCGCCGATGCGTTGCTGGAGAAGTTCGGTGGAGACGCCGTCGACGAAACGCGGCGCAACCTCGAGTCCTACCTCAAAGCACTGGTGGTGAAGTGACACCCGTCGTGGTCCTCGTCGGACCGCCGGGTTCGGGCAAGTCGACGGTCGGTCGGCTCGTTGCGGACAAGCGCGGCCTTGCGTTTCGCGACACGGACAGCGACATCGAGGTGGCCGCAGGCAAGACGGTGAGCGACATCTTCATCGAGGACGGTGAGGAGCGCTTTCGCGAGCTCGAAGCTGAGGCCGTGCGCAATGCGCTGGCGCAACACGACGGGGTGCTCGCGCTCGGTGGCGGCGCTGTCATCAACGCTGACGTTCGCGAGCAGCTGCACGGACATCGCGTCGTCTTCCTCGACGTCGGTCTGGCGGCAGCGTCAGAGCGCGTCGGTTTCGCCCAGAGCCGGCCGCTGCTGGTCATCAACCCGCGCGCCGAGCTCAAACGGCTGATGAACGAACGGCGGCCGCACTACGAGTCGGTCGCGACAGCAACCGTCGACACGGACGAGCGGTCAGCGGAGGACGTCACCGCCGAGGTGCTGACGCTGATCGAGGAGGGCGCATGACCGCCTCTGTCGGTCGGCTCGCCTCCATCGCTCACGGCGGAGAGCTCCCGTACGACGTCATCATCGGGCACGGGCTGGCCGGACAGGTGCCCGGACTCGTCCGCGGCGCAGGCGTCGTGGCCGTCGTCCGTCCGGAAGTTCTCGCTGACGTCGCGACACCGATCGTCGACGCGTTGGCGTCCGCAGGTCACGAAACTCGTGTCATCACCATTCCGCCAGGAGAAGCGGCCAAGTCACTCACTGCGGTTGCGGCCCTGTGGGACGCGTTTGCAGAGGCGGGCGTGGGACGTCGAGACGCAGTTGTCGCCGTCGGTGGTGGCGCGACGACTGACGTCACCGGGTTCGCGGCAGCGACCTGGTTGCGGGGGGTGCGGGTAGTTCATGTGCCGACGACGTTGCTCGCGATCGTCGACGCGGCCATCGGCGGCAAGACCGGCATCAACACTGTCGCCGGCAAGAACCTCGTAGGTGCCTTTCACAACCCGTCAGGCGTCGTTGTCGACCTCACCACGTTGTCGACCCTGCCGGTCGACGAGTGGGTCAACGGCATGGCGGAGGTCGTCAAGGCCGGGTTCATCGCCGACCCCACGATCCTTGACCTGGTCGAGGCCGATCCCGACGGCGCTCGTCGTCCAGACGGCCCGCACTCACGCGAGCTCATCGAACGTTCGATCCTCGTCAAGACCGATGTCGTCAGTCAGGACCTGCGCGAGGCCGGACTGCGCGAAGCGCTCAACTACGGTCACACACTCGGTCACGCGATCGAGTTGGTCGAGGAGTTCCGGCTGCCGCACGGGCACGCCGTCAGCATCGGTCTCGTCTATGCCGCCGGCCTTTCTCGCACGACCGTCGGGCTGAGCGATGACGTCGTCGCGCGGCATCGCACGATCCTCGACGGTCTCGGGTTGCCGACGCGCTTTCGTCCGGAAGCGTGGGACCAGCTGCTCGCGGCCATGCAACGTGACAAGAAGGTCCGCGCCGGGCGGGTGCGCTTCGTCGTCCTCGAAGGCGTTGGCAAGCCGGTCGTCGTCGACGCGCCGGAGGCATCCGTGCTCGAGTCGGTCTACGCCGAGGTGACCCGATGACCCGCGTGCTCGTCCTCAACGGTCCCAACCTGGGCCGGCTCGGCACCCGCGAGCCCGAGATCTACGGCACCGCAACGCACGACGACCTGGCCGATGCGTGTGCGGCCGAGGGAAAGGCGCTCGGTCTCGACGTCGAGGTGCGCCAGACCGACGACGAGGCGACCTACCTGTCCTGGCTGCACGACAGCGCCGACAACGGTGGACCGGACGCGCTGATCCTCAACCCGGCCGCGTGGACCCACACGAGCGTCGCCGTCCGGGACGCCGCCGCCGCGCTGACCGTGCCGTACGTCGAGGTGCACCTGTCGAATCCCTTGTCGCGTGAGGAGTTCCGGCACACCTCCTACACCGCGGGCAACGCCGTCGGGGTCGTGGCCGGGTTCGGAGTCGACTCCTACCGACTCGCGCTACGTGGGCTGGCCGCGCGGCTCGCGGACTAGCCGTGTCCTTGCAACGCCGGCCAGAGGCGCTCGCCGCCGCCGCGGCGAAGATCGCCGACGGCTACCTCGTGTCCAGGCTGGTCAACGTCCGCTATCTCACCGGTTTCACGGGCAGCAACGCCGCGGTGCTGGTGCCTGCCGATGGCCCACCGGTCCTTGCGACCGACGGCCGCTACGCCACGCAAGCAGCGATGGAGTGCCCCGACATCGAGATCGTTGTCGCGCGCCGACTCGGCCCCGCGCTCGTGGAGCGCGCCCGCAGCAGTGGCTGTCGCCGCCTTGCGGTCGAGCGGCACCACCTCACACTCGCGTCGTACGACGCCTTGCTGGCAGCGGGCGGCGACGACGTCGACTACGTCGACGGCCGTGAGGCGGTCGAACAGCTGCGCGCGGTCAAGGAGGAGGTCGAGCTCGACACCCTCCGCCGCGCCTGCGCTGTCACCGACGAGGTGTTCGGCGCCGTCCTCGACAAGCTGCGACCCGGAGCTACCGAGCTAGACATCGCCTGGCGGCTGCAGGAAGAGATGCATGTGCGCGGTGCGCAGCCGGCCTTCGAGAGCATCGTTGCCTTCGGTCCCAACAGTGCGCGACCGCACCACCAGCCGACCGCGCGAGCGCTCGAGGCCGGCGACTTCGTGAAGATGGACTTCGGCGCCCGGGTCGACGGCTACCACGCCGACATGACCCGCACGGTCGTCTGTGGTCGCGCCGCCGGCTGGCAACGCGACCTGCACGCTCTCGTCGCGACCATCCAGGCCGAGTCCCGGGCCGAGGTCGCGCCGGGCGCGGTGCCCGTCGAGCTGGACGCGGCCGCGCGCGAGCGGATCGAGGCGACCGGCCACGACGTCGCCCACGGCTTGGGGCACGGCGTCGGGCTCGAGATCCACGAGTCGCCGTTCCTGGTGCCCGACTCGCCGGCGGCTAGACTCGTCGACCGCGTCACGGTGACCGTGGAACCCGGGATCTACCTGCCGGGCCGCGGGGGAGTCCGGATCGAGGACACCGTCGTCGTCGACGCCACCGGCGCCGAGTCACTCACGTCGTCGCCGCGTGAGCTGATCGAGATCTAGGAGAGAGCTTCACCGTGGCCACCACCAACGACCTCAAGAACGGCATGACCCTCGACCTCGACGGCGTGCTGTGGAACGTTGTCGAGTTCCAGCACGTCAAGCCCGGCAAGGGCGGCGCGTTCGTGCGCACCAAGCTCAAGAACGTCATGACCGGTCAGGTCGTGGAAAAGACCTTCAACGCGGGGACCAAGGTCGACGTCGCGACCGTCGACAAGAGCGACATGCAATACCTCTACCAAGACGGCGCCGACTACGTCTTCATGGACAACGACACCTACGACCAGATCCACGTTCCCGCTGCAGCGGTCGGTGACGCCAAGGACTATCTGCTCGAGAACATGACCGCCACGGTCCTGCGCCACGACGGCAACGTGCTCTACGTCGAGCTGCCCGCGTCCGTCGAGCTCACGATCACCTACACCGAGCCCGGCGTCCAGGGCGACCGCTCCACCGGCGGCAACAAGCCGGCCACGCTCGAGACGGGTGCGACCGTTCACGTTCCGCTGTTCATCACGCAGGGCGAGAAGATCAAGGTCGACACCCGCGACGGTCGCTACCTCGGCCGCGTCAACTGATTCGCACGAGATTGCTCGCTACGCTCACAATCCCGCGCGAGGCGAAGAACCATGGCCGCTAGATCTAAAGCTCGTAAGCGAGCTCTGGACATTCTCTTTGAAGCGGATCTGCGCGGGGTCGACTTCATCGAGACGTTGACGGCCTGGACCGAACGCGCGGACCCGCCCGTGGCCGACTACACCCGCGCCGTCGTCGAAGGCGTCGCGGCTCGACGCGAGCGCATCGACGAGGTCATCACCGGTTACTCGGGGGACTGGCCGCTCGAGCGGATGCCGCCAGTTGACCGGAACACCCTGCGCCTGGCCATCTTTGAGCTGTTGTGGTGTGACGACATCCCGGATGCAGTCGTCATCGACGAAGCCGTTGAGCTGGCGAAGTCACTGTCGACCGACGACTCGGCCGGATATGTCAACGGCCTCCTTGCCCGCGTGCTCGCGGACAAGGAGGCCTTGACGTCGGTCTAGCGGATCAGGCCCAGCGGACCTGAAGCGGTGCGACTGGCCCGACGGCGGGAGCCGTCTGGGTGTCGCGGCGCAGCTTCGAACCGAAACGACGGCCGAGGATCAGCATCTCGACGAGCAGCAACAGCAGCAGGAGCGGAATCGCGTTGCCGGTCGACTTCCAGTTGCCGCTGAGGAGCGTCGTCCCGTTCAGCTCGTCGGACGCGGCCGCCTGCACCCGCTTGGCGCGGGCCTTGCTGGTCTTGTCGAACTGCTTGAGCATCTCGCTCGCGGACAGCTGCGCCGTGGGCGAGGCCGCCTCGAACTTCACACCGAGGACGTGCGTCTGGCCGTCAGCGAGACCTGAGCCGGAGACCGAACCCGTCGTCGCCAGTGGCGCGGCCGGGCCGAGGAACAGCACCTCGAGGGCGGAGGGTCCACTGTCAGCGTCAGTCGAGCCGTAAAGCGTCCATGCCTCCGGGCCCACCGTCGTGCCGGGCATCGTGTCGCCGAAGACAACACTCGTCACGGGACCGTCCTGGTGACCGACACCCTTGCCGTTGTTGCCCTGACCGTGGTTGCCGTTGTCGCCGTTGTTGCCCTGGCCGTGGTTGCCCGGGTTGTCGACCTGACCGGGCGGGGTGAACACGCCGCCGTTGCCCTGGCCACCGTTACTTTGGCCGTTGTTGCCCTGGCCGTGGTTGCCGGGGTTGTCGACCTGACCGGGCGGGGTGAACACGCCACCACTGTTGCCCTGGCCACTGTTGCCCTGACCGTTGTTGCCGTCGCCGTGGTTGCCGGGGTTGTCGACCTGACCGGGGGGCGTGGCGTCGTTGCCGCTGTTGGCGGCACCGCTGCCGTTGCTGTTGTTCGAACCTGGGCCGGCACCGTTGCTGTTGCCGTTGCCGACGCCTGGGTCGGAGCTGTCGGAACCGGACGAGGGAGCCGGCTGCGGGTTCTTCTTCGCCTGCTCCGCTGCCTTCTTGTCGGCGTCCGCTTGCTTCTTGGCTGCGTCCTGTGCGGCCTTGGCCGCGTCCTGCGCTGCCTTCTTCTCGGCCTCCGCAGTCTGCTTTGCCTCGTCGTTGGCTGCCTTCTGCGCGTCCGCCGCTTGCTTGGCCGCCTGGGCGTCCGCCTGCTTCTGCGCGTCTGCTGCCTGCTTGGCCGCATCGTCCGCGGCCTTCTTGTCAGCTGCGGTCGTGTCGTCCTTGGGGGCCGGAGCGGGTTTCGCGTCGTCCTTGGGAGCCGGAGCTGGCTTCGCGTCGTCCTTGGGGGCCGGTGCCGGCTTGGGGGCCGGCGCTGCGGCGGGTGCCGGCGCAGGTGCCGGCTTGGGGGCCGCCGCCATCGCGGACGGCGCCCAGCCGATCACCATCGAGCCACCGGTGATGAAGAGGGCTCCCGCCCCGATGGAGACTGCGCGCAGCCTCCACCGGGCCGGGGCGTGCAGGTCGGCGTTGTACATCGTCAGACTGCCGTCGCGCGCAGTGACCGCAGACGCGGCCAGGTGAGCAGGAGGACACCGGCGGCGATGAGGACGAAGGCCAGCAGGAGATCCTGCAGGACCGGCAGACCCGTGAAGGGCAGCGTCGCCGTCGGAGGTGTCTTGACGATCTTGGTGCCGAGGACCTGGGTGATCTCGGTGACGACCCGGTTCGACGGGGTCCGAGGAGTCTCGGTCGACTTCACGTGACCGAGGTTCGGGATCTCCGTGAGGATCGTGCCGTCTGCGGCCGGCCCGTCGACGGTGACCGCGAAGGTCATCGACTGACTTGCACCTGCCGCCAGGTCACCCAGCTGCCAGGTCACGACGCCACCCGCCTGGGAGGCCGTGCACGGGCTGTCGCAGTTGGCCGAGCTGAACGTCGTGCCGTCCGGCACGGTGTCGGTGACGACCACGTCGTGCTGGGTCACGTTGCCGGTCGCCTTGGCGACGAGGGTGTAGGTCAGGGTGTCGCCCGGCTTCGCGGTGTCCTTGTCGACGGACTTGCGGAGCTGGAGGTCACCGCTCGGCACGAACACGAGGTGGCGCACGTGGTTCGAGGGAACCTTGTGCGTGCCCGTCGTGATCAGGCCGACGTTGTCGATGACGGTGCCGTCGGCAGCGTCACTGTTGACCGTCACCGCGAACGACACGGCGCCGTTCGAGTTGGCGGGGATGCTCATTGACCACGTGACGGTGTGCGTTGCCGCGTCGTAGGCCACGGTGCAGGTGCCACCGCAGGCGGCCGAACCGTCGACGTAGGTGGTCGAAGCGGGGACGACGTCCGTGATGACCGCGTCGGTCGCGTCGGCGTCACCGGTGTTGGCATAGCTGAGGGTGTAGTCGATCCGCTCGCCGCGCTCGACCGTGCTGCCGTCGGCCGGGCTCGCGCTCTTGACGAGCGAGAGGTTCGGCTGCGGTGCGTTGACGACCGTGGTCGCGGTGTCCTGGTTGTTGTTGGGGTTGGAGTCGTCCGGGTTGGTGACGACACCGGTGTTGGACACGCTCGGAGCCGCACTCTGAAGAGCGGTGCCGGTGATGGTGATCGCGGTGGCACTGGCACCGGCCGCGAGCGCACCGGCGTAGGTGCAGGACACGTTCTGGGTGCCGGAGCAGTTCCAGCCGGCACCGGCCGTGACGTTGGTGACCTGGACCGAGCCCGGCACCTGGTCGGTGACCGTCAGGGTCTTGTCGGTCGCCACCTTGGAGTCGTTCGTGACGAGCAGGCTGTAGGTGATCGGGTCGCCGATCTTGACCTGCGGTGTCGCCGTCTTGGTGATGGTGACGTCCGGTTGCGGCGTGGCGGTCACGACCGTGGTGGCGTCGTCCTGGTTGTTGTTGGGGTTGGAGTCGTCCGGGGTGTTGACGTTGGCCACGTTGGTCACGCTGGGGATCGCAGCAGCGAGGGCCTTCGCCACGACCGTGATGCTGGGCGCCGTGACGCCGGCCTTGATGACGCCTGCGTAGGTGCAGGTGAGCGACTGGCCGCCGGAGCAGCTCCAGCCGGTGCCCGGGGTCACACTCTTGAACGAGACGGCTGCCGGGAGGCTGTCCGTGACCGTGACGGTCTTGTCGGTGTCCTCGGTCGAGGCGTTGCTGACAGTCAGCGTGTAGGTGATGTCGTCACCGACGGTGACGCTCGGGGTCGCGCTCTTCTTGATGGCCACGTCGGGAGCCGGCAGCTTCGTGATCGGCGTCGTGACGTGCGACTCGTTGTTGTTGGGGTTGCTGTCGTCCGGCGTGTTGACGACCGCGCTGTTGAGGACGGACGGGATGCCTGCGGCCAGCGCGGTGGTGTGCACCGTGATCGCGGACGCGTGAGCGTTCGGAGCCAGGACGTTGGGGGTGGTGCAGGTGATCGACTGGTTGGCACCGGTGGCGCAGGTCCAGCCGTTGCCGCCGGTGACCGAGTCGAGGTGCAGGCCGGCCGGCACGGTGTCCGTGACGGTGATGGTCTTGTCGGTCGGGTCGACGCCGGCGTTGCTGACGTCGAGGGTGTAGTCGAGCTTGCCGCCGACCTGGACGGAGTTGAGCGAGGCCGTCTTCACGATCGTGACGTCCGGCTTGGCCGTCTTGATGATGATGTCGGCGCAGGCGCTGCGCTGACCGTTGGACTCGATCGAGTTGTCGCCGTTGCGACCGTTGCCACCGGCGACCAGGTCCCCGTCCTTGGGCGCGGCCGCGCCGTTCTTGCCGCCGTTGTGGATGTCGTAGGTGACCGCACAGACGCTCTTCGGAACGTCGGCGGCGCTCGCGTAGAGGTGCGAGTCGGGGCCCCAGGTGCCGGTCGGGTGACCGATGGCCGGGTCGAGGACGCCACAACGGGGCGAAGTCATGTAGTGGACCGTGTTGTCTGTCGGGGTGCCGACGGCGTAGTTGACGCCGTTCAGGGAGCCGACGAAGTTGCCGGGCTGCTTGGGGTCGTTCCAGACGACCGCCCAGCCGGCGGCATACCGGTCGAGGTTGCAGTCCTTGTTGCCGTGCGTCGACCAGTCCCACGTGCCGGCGACGGTCACGAGGACCGAGCCGTCGGGGTTCTGCTGGACGCTGGCTTGTGTCGAGGGAGTGACGACGTCGGGAGAGTCCGCTACCGCGGCCAATCCCGAAGCGACGACGAAGACGCCGCCGATCGTGAGTGATGCCACGCCGCCAAGGACGCGACGGGTCAGGTGTGTCCGCACGGGGGAGCCTCCAGGCCTTTGAAACCGGTCGGGGCCGGTCTCACCACTGGCTCCCCGCAACCCCTCCCTCTTGCGAAGGTGGGTGACCGTCAAGGGTCGCGGATCTATGCCTCCCCGCGCGTCCGGATTTCCCAGACGCAATCGCCATGGTCACGGAGAGTGATCAGACCCGGCAATACGCCAACCGGGTGACAGTCAAACCAGAAATCGGGGCGAAAACGGGTCAGGCGGGCAATTCGATCGCGCGACGCGCTTCCGCGTTGAGGACGCCCCAGGAGATGAGCTGCTCGGTGAGCTGGCTGGGCGTCTCGTCGTAGATCACGGCGAGTGACCGAAGGTCCTCTTGCCGGATGGACAGGACCCGGCCGTTGTAGTCGCCGCGCTGGCTCTGGATCGTGGCCGTGTAGCGGGCGAGCGGCGCCGAGCGGTCGGCCGGGATACGGGCGAGCTTCTCGAGGTCGAGGATCAGCCGGGGCGGCGGCTCGGCGGCCGCGGCGGCTGCAGCGGCGTCCGGGAGAAGCTCGGAGATCGGTACGCCGTAGAAGTCGGCGAGCTCGGCCAGCCGCTGCACCGTGACAGCTCGGTCACCGCGCTCGTAGGAACCGACGACCACGGCCTTCCAGCGACCCTCGGACTTGTCCTCCACGCCGTGCAGGGACAGGCCCTGCTGCACGCGGATCGCCCGAAGCCGCTGACCCAACGCTTTCGCGTAGGGCGTCGGTGACTCTTCGGCCATGGTCTGCTCCGGTCGTCAAGATCGGGACCTGGTGCCCGGTTCGCCCTAGATTGCCGAGGTTCAGTCCAGAGGTGGTTACTGACAGTGACGCTAGGGCTAGTCCAGGTGACAGTCAAGGTGGGTGAACGGGTGAGTCGCGGATGCTCCGGTCGGAGCAATGGGGGTCGCTGGTACCCTGATGCGAGCGGCATCCATCCTTTAACGACCCGTCCGGCGAGGCGGGGAAGGAGGCAGCCAGATGTCATCTGCGCGCCCACGCCCGGTGAGCGGCGATCCCGCCGCCGCCCGGCCCGTTCTCGATGCTCCCGACGTCGGCCGGGCACTGACCCGGATCGCGCACGAGATCGTCGAACGCAACCACGGCGCCGACGACGTCGTCCTCCTCGGCATTCCCACTCGGGGCGTCACCCTGGCCCGCCGGATCGCCCAACGGGTGGAGGGCATCGAAGGCCGGCCGGTCCGGACCGGGTCACTCGACGTGACCATGTACCGCGACGACCTGCGCATGCGCGGGGTCCGGCCGCTGGAGGAGACCGACATTCCGGCCGCCGGCATCGACGACTCCGTGGTGGTCCTCGTCGACGACGTTCTCTTCTCCGGCCGCACGGTTCGAGCTGCGCTCGACGCCATGGGTGACCTCGGCCGGCCGCGGGCGGTGCAGCTGGCGGTCCTGGTGGACCGGGGACACCGGGAGCTGCCGATCCGCGCCGACTACGTCGGCAAGAACATCCCCACCTCGCTGCGCGAGACCGTGCACGTCCTGCTCGACGAGATCGATGGCCGGGACAGCGTGCTGCTCGGCCCGGCTGAGGAGGCCCGATGAACCGTCATCTGCTCTCGGCGGCCGACCTCAACCGTGACGATGCGCTGCTGGTGCTCGACACCGCTGAGGAGCTGGCACGTCTCGCCGACCGTCCCATCAAGAAGCTGCCGACGCTGCGTGGCCGCACTGTCGTCAACCTCTTCTTCGAGGACTCCACCCGCACGCGGACGTCGTTCGAGCTCGCCGCCAAGCGGCTGTCCGCAGACGTCATCAACTTCTCTGCCAAGGGCTCGAGCGTGTCCAAAGGAGAGTCGCTCAAGGACACCGCGTTGACGCTGGAGGCCATGGGCGCCGACGCCGTCGTGGTCCGGCACAGTGCGAGTGGTGCGCCGCACCGGCTCGCGCACTGGATCCGCGGCAGCGTCGTCAACGCCGGCGACGGCACGCACGAGCATCCGACCCAGGCACTGCTCGACGCCTTCACGATGCGACAACGACTCGGCCGAGTCGAAGGACTTCACGTCACCATCGTCGGAGACGTGCTTCACTCGCGCGTCGCGCGCAGCAACGTGCTGCTGCTGCACACCCTCGGTGCGGAGGTCACTCTCGTCGCACCGCCGACGCTGTTGCCCGTCGGTGTCGATGCGTGGCCGTGTGACGTCTCGTTCGACCTTGACGCCGTCGTACCGAAGAGCGACGTCGTCATGATGCTGCGGGTGCAGCGCGAGCGCATGCACGGCGGGTTCTTTCCCACGACGCGCGAATACTCGCGCCGCTACGGACTCGACGCTCGCCGCATGGCGACCCTGCCGGACGACGCGATCGTCATGCACCCGGGGCCGATGAACCGTGGCGTCGAGATCGCCGCCGAGGTGGCCGACAGCGTGCGCTCGACGATCGTCGAGCAGGTTGCCAACGGAGTGTCGGTGCGCATGGCGGTGCTCTACCTACTACTCGGCGGAGGAATGGCGGAAGCCGTGGAGTCAGCCGCATGAGCGGTCAGAATTCCTGGGTTCTCAAGGGAGTCCGGCCCCTGGGCGGTGAACCGACGACCCTCTTTGTCGATGACGGGGTCCTTGTCGACGCCGAGCCGAGTGGCGCGCAGAGCTTCGACGCCGACGGGTTGATCGCACTGCCCGGCCTTGTCGACCTGCACACGCACCTGCGCGAGCCCGGTCGCGAAGACGCCGAGACCGTTGAGACAGGAACGCTCGCCGCTGCGCTCGGTGGTTTCACCGCCGTGCATGCCATGGCCAACACCGAGCCCGTTGCCGACGTCGCCGGTGTGGTCGAGCAGGTCTGGCGTCTCGGCCAGGACGCGGGGCACTGCGACGTCCATCCCGTCGGCGCCGTCACGGTCGGGCTCAGAGGTGAACAGCTCGCCGAGCTCGGTGCGATGGCCGAGTCAGCGGCGCGCGTGCGGGTGTTCTCCGACGACGGCAAGTGCGTGCACGACCCGATGCTGATGCGCCGCGCGCTCGAATACCTGCGCGCGTTCGATGGCGTCATCGCGCAGCACGCGCAGGACCCCCGACTCACCGACGGCGCGCAGATGAACGAGGGCGTGCAGTCCGCGCGACTCGGACTCGTCGGCTGACCGGCGGTTGCCGAGGAGGCCGTCATCGCCCGCGACTGCCTCCTCGCTGCGCATGTGGGCGGTCGGGTGCACTTCTGCCACGTGTCGACCGCCGGTTCGGTCGAGCTGGTGCGCTGGGCCAAGAGCAAAGGCTGGAACGTCACCGCCGAGGTGACGCCACATCACCTGTTCCTCACCGACGACCTCGTCGCCAGCTATGACCCCGTGTTCAAGGTCAACCCGCCGCTGCGTACCGCCGACGACGTCGAGGCGCTGCGTGCCGGTCTGGTCGACGGCACGATCGACGCAGTCGCCACCGACCACGCGCCGCACGCGCTGGAGGACAAGGAAACCGAGTGGGCCGCCGCGGCGTTCGGCATGACCGGCCTGGAGACCGCGCTCGCGGTCGTGATCGCGGCGCTGACCGAGCACGGCGTGGACGACCCGGCCGCGCTGTGGCCCCTGATCGCCGACCGCATGAGCGCGCGGCCGGCGGCGATCGGCCGGCTCTCGCACCAGGGACAGCCGCTCGCGGCCGGCGCACCGGCCAACCTCGTCCTGGTCGATGCAGCCGCGGCCTGGACCGTCGACCCGGCCCAGAGCGCCAGCAGGGGCCGGAACACGCCGTTCGCCGGGCGCACCCTGCCGGCACGCGTGACCGCGACGTTCCTGCGCGGCCGCCCCACGGTCCTCGACGGAAAGCCCGCCTGAGCGATGGTGTTGGCTGCTAGTGGGTCGGCCTGGGGCGGCATGGTCGTCGGCCTCGTCGCCGTCGGGATCTTCCTCGTGTTCAGCACTTACATCGTCGTACAGAAATTTCGCGGTAATCGGAAGGACGCCACCGATGACTGACGCGCTTCTCGTGCTCGAGGACGGCCGGACCTTCCGCGGCGAGGCCTACGGAGCCATCGGCGAGACCCTTGGCGAGGCGGTCTTCAGCACCGGCATGACGGGCTACCAGGAGACGCTGACCGACCCCTCCTACCACCGTCAGGTCGTCATCCAGACCGCACCTCACATCGGCAACACCGGCATGAACGACGACGATCCGGAGTCCCGCAGGATCTGGGTGAGCGGTTACGTCGTCCGCGATCCCGCCCGAGTGCCGAGCAGCTGGCGGTCGCAGCGGTCGCTCGACGACGACCTCGCCGCGCAGGGCATCGTCGGCATCAGCGGTGTCGACACGCGCGCACTGACTCGTCACCTGCGCGAGCGCGGCGCGATGCGGGTCGGCGTCAGCAGCGTCGACGCTGATCCGCAGGCACTGTTGCAGCGGGTGCTCTCCTCACCAGGCATGGAGGGCGCGGACCTCGCACGCGAGGTGACGACGCCCGAGACCTACGTGGTGCCGGCCGAGGGTGACAAGCGGTTCGTCGTCGCGGCGATGGACCTCGGCATCAAAGCCTCGACGCCGCGCAACCTGGCCGCAGCGGGATGTGAGGTGCACGTGCTGCCCGCCACAGCCACGGCGGATGACCTGCTCGCGGTCGACCCCGACGGTGTCTTCTTCTCCAACGGCCCCGGAGACCCGGCGACCGCCGACTACGCCGTCGACGCCGTCCGGGGCGTGCTCGACTCCGGCCGGCCGATCTTCGGCATCTGCTTCGGCAACCAGATCCTCGGCCGCGCGTTCGGTTTCGGCACCTACAAGCTCAAGTTCGGTCACCGGGGCGTCAACCAGCCGGTGCAGGACCGGCGCACCGGCCAGGTCGCCGTGACGAGCCACAACCACGGCTTCGCTGTCGATGCGCCGCT
This sequence comes from Frankiaceae bacterium, assembly GCA_025929315.1. Classification (GTDB taxonomy): domain Bacteria; phylum Actinomycetota; class Actinomycetes; order JAFAQI01; family JAFAQI01; genus DATBDO01. The sequence goes on along the minus strand of JAICMI010000013.1, from coordinate 9,401 downwards.
CGACCGGGTCAGCGAAACGCCTTACGGACGAGTCGAGGTCAGCCACGTCGACCTCAACGACAACGTCGTCGAGGGACTGCGCTGTCTCGACCGGCCGGTGTTCTCGGTGCAGTACCACCCGGAGGCCGCACCCGGCCCCCACGATGCACACGGCCTGTTCGCACAGTTCGCCGAGCTGATGGAGGCGAACAAGTGAGCCACTACGAAGCCGTCGAGGCGGCTGAGCATCATCTGCATCACCCGGCCGATCCCAACGCCGGAGCCGTGCGCGGAAGGCTGAGCCGCCAAGCCGTACTCGCTGCCGTGATCAGCGCGGCGATCACCATTGCTGTCGTTGTCCTGTTCGCTCTCGCGATTGGAAACAAGTAGTGCCGCGTCGTACTGACATCGAGAGCGTCCTCGTCATCGGCTCCGGACCGATCGTCATCGGACAGGCCTGCGAGTTCGACTACTCCGGCACACAAGCGTGCCGCGTCCTGCGTAACGAAGGCTTGCGCGTCTCGCTGGTCAACTCCAACCCGGCGACCATCATGACCGACCCGGAGTTCGCCGACGCGACCTACATCGAGCCCATCACGCCGGAGTTCGTCACCAAAGTCATCGAACGCGAACGCCCGGACGCCCTGCTCGCGACCCTCGGCGGTCAGACCGCGCTCAACACAGCCGTCGCGTTGCACGAGCGCGGCGTGCTGGAGCAGTACGGCGTCGAGCTGATCGGCGCGTCCATCGACGCGATCCATGCAGGCGAGGACCGGCAGAAGTTCAAGGGAATCTGCGACCAGATCGGTGCGGACTACGCCCGGTCCAAGCTCGTTCGCGCCGTCGACGATGCCGTCGCGACTGCGGGTGAGCTCGGCTATCCGGTCGTCCTCCGCCCGTCGTTCACGCTCGGTGGCGCCGGCTCCGGTTTTGCCCACGACGAGGCAGAGCTGCGTCGCATGGTGGCGGCCGGGCTCGCGGCGAGCCCGGTGCACGAGGTGCTCGTCGAGGAGAGCGTTCTCGGCTGGAAAGAGTTCGAGCTCGAGGTGATGCGCGACAAGAACGACAATTGCGTCGTCATCTGCTCGATCGAGAACTTCGACCCTATGGGCGTGCACACCGGCGACAGCATCACCGTCGCGCCGGCGATGACGCTGACCGACCGTGAGTACCAACAGATGCGTGACACCGCGTTCGCGGTCATTCGCACGGTCGGTGTGGAGACCGGCGGGTCCAACATCCAGTTCGCGGTCGATCCCGAGACCGGACGCCAGGTCGTCATCGAGATGAACCCGCGCGTGTCCCGGTCGAGTGCACTCGCGTCCAAGGCGACCGGGTTCCCGATCGCCAAGATCGCAGCCAAGCTGGCCATCGGCTACACGCTCGACGAGATCCCCAACGACATCACCAAAGAGACGCCGGCCTCGTTCGAGCCGAGCCTCGACTACGTCGTCGTCAAGATCCCGCGGTTCGCGTTCGAGAAGTTCCCAGGCGCGGACACGACGCTGACGACGCACATGAAGAGCGTCGGCGAGGTCATGGCGCTCGGCCGCAGCTTCCCTGAGGCCTTGCAGAAGGCTGCCCGCTCTCTCGAGGCCAAGGGCGCCGAGCTCGACTTCGGCTCCGCGGTCGGCGACAAGAAGGAGTGGTTGGACACCGCGTCGCGACCGCACGACCGACGGCTGCAGGCCGTGGTGCAGGCCTTGCGCGCCGGTGCGACCGTCGAGGAGGCCTTCGAGGCAAGCTCGATCGATCCCTGGTTCCTCGACCAGCTCATGCATCTCGTCGAGGTTTCGACCTCCCTTCGGTCGGCGCGAAACCTCGACGAAGCGGAACTGCGAAAGGCCAAGAGACTTGGCTTCTCCGATGCGCAGATCGCTGCGATCCGCGGCGACATGTCCGACGACGACGTACGACGCCTTCGGCATGCGCTCGACGTGCGGCCGGTCTACAAGACAGTCGACACGTGCGCTGCCGAGTTCGCCGCTCGCACGCCCTACCATTACTCGTCGTACGACGAAGAGGACGAGGTCGAGCCCGGTGACCGCCCCAAGGTGCTGATCCTCGGCAGCGGCCCCAATCGCATCGGTCAGGGCGTCGAGTTCGACTACTCCTGCGTGCACGCCTCCTATGCGTTGCGTGATGCGGGCTTCGAGACCGTGATGGTCAACTGCAACCCGGAAACGGTGTCCACGGACTACGACACGTCCGACCGGCTCTACTTCGAGCCGCTCACGTTTGAAGACGTGCTCGAGGTCGTGCACGCCGAGCAACGCAGCGGCGACGTCGTGGGCGTGATCGTTCAGCTGGGCGGCCAAACGCCGCTCGGTCTGGCGCAGCGTCTGAAGGACGCCGGCGTGCCCATCGCGGGCACGTCGCCGGAAGCCATCCACCTCGCCGAGGAACGCGGTGCGTTCGGCAGGGTGCTCGCCGAGGCGGGTCTGCTGGCGCCCAAGCACGGCACGGCACGATCGTTCGACGAGGCGCAGGCGATTGCGCAGGAGATCGGCTACCCGATCCTCGTCCGACCGTCCTATGTCCTCGGCGGACGTGGCATGGAGATCGTCTACGACGACGAGCACCTCGCGTCCTACATCGACCGTGCGACCGAGGTCAGCCCGGAGCACCCGGTGCTCGTCGACCGGTTCCTGGACGACGCGATCGAGGTGGACGTCGACGCGCTCTATGACGGCAATGAGCTCTTCCTGGCCGGCGTGATGGAGCACATCGAAGAAGCCGGCATCCACTCCGGCGACTCGGCCTGCGCGCTGCCGCCCATCACTCTCGGCCGCAACGACATCGCACGCATCCGGGAGGCGACCGAGGGCATCGCCCGCGGCATCGGCGTCCGCGGCCTGCTCAACGTCCAGTTCGCCGTCGCGGGTGACGTGCTCTACGTCCTCGAGGCCAATCCGCGCGCGAGCCGCACGGTGCCGTTCGTCGCCAAGGCAACGGCCGTGCCACTGGCCAAGGCGGCGGCGCGCGTCCTGCTCGGCGCGACCATCGCCGAGCTGCGCGCCGAAGGGATGCTGCCCGACGGCGATGGTGCCCAGCTGCCCCTCGACGCCGCGATCTGCGTCAAGGAAGCTGTCCTGCCGTGGAACCGCTTCAGCGGAGTCGACACGGTCCTCGGACCCGAGATGAAGTCGACCGGTGAGGTCATGGGTGTCGACGCCGGCTTCGGCACCGCGTTCGCCAAGTCGCAGGAGGCTGCCTACGGCGCCCTGCCGACCAAGGGTCGCGTCTTCGTGTCGGTCGCGAACAGGGACAAGCGGCATCTGGTGTTCCCGGTGAAGCGCCTGGCCGATCTGGGCTTCGAAGTGCTCGCCACCGAAGGCACTGCCGAGGTGCTACGCCGCAACGGTGTGATGGCGACAACCGTCCGCAAGCACTCGGCCGGTCGGGGACCCAACGACGAGCCGACTGTCGTCGACCGCATCCACGACGGTGATGTCGACCTGATCGTCAACACACCGTTCGGCAACTCCGGTCCACGGCTCGACGGTTACGAGATCCGCACCGCAGCGGTGATGCGCGGGGTGCCGTGCCTCACCACCGTGCAGGCTCTGGCCGCCGCCGTACAAGGCATTGAGGCGCTTCGCAGCGGCGAGATCGGGGTGGCGCCGCTGCAGGAGCACCACGCAGTCATTCGTGCGCATCGCGACCGTGTTCATGAGGACAGTGGTCGCTCGTGAACCCGGTGCAGGTGCGCGGTGAGGTGCTGTCGATCAAGCAGGCCGGCGCCTACTTCTCGATGACGGTCGTGGCCTCGGGCATCGCCGAACAGACCAGGCCCGGTCACTTCGTCGCTGTGGCGGTCGGTGACGACGACGGTTCGATGCTGCTGCGTCGCGCGTTCTCCATCTACCAAGTCGCATCGCGCGGCGTCTACGGCGGCACCGTCGAGTTCATCTTTGCCGCGCACGGCAAAGGCACGACGTGGCTCTCGCGGCGCAGGCCGCACGACCTGGTCGACCTGGTCGGGCCACTCGGTCGTCCGTTCACGCTGCCGAAGGAGCCGGCCAACTGCGTGCTCGTCGGCGGCGGTTATGGATCCGCGCCGCTGTTCATGCTCGCCGACGCGCTGCGCAAGCGAGGCTGTCGCGTCGACTTCGTGGTCGGTGCCGCGACCCAGGACCGCATGTTCGGCGCACTCGATGCCAAGAGGATGGCGGCGAGTGTCGCGTTCACCACGGACGACGGCTCGTTCGGCGAGCAGGGTCGCGTCTCCGACGTCCTGCCCGCGGTCATCGACAAGGCGCACGCAGACGTCGTCTATGCCTGTGGGCCGATGGCGATGCTCGAAGCCGTTTACGCCGTGTCCGCCGCCGCCTACAACGGTCAGGGCATCCCGACGCAGCTCGCGGTCGAGGAGTCGATGGCGTGTGGCATCGGCGTGTGCATGACGTGCGTGCTGCCCGTCATCGCTGACGACGGGCAGACGCGCATGATGCGCTCGTGCGTCGAGGGCCCCGTCTTCCCCGGTGACCGCATCCGCTGGGACGCCCTGGGCACCGTGCCCGACGACGCTCTCGGCGCGGCCGCGATGACGGCAAGTGTCGAGGTCCCGCAATGAGCGGCGACGTCGTCGTCCACGCACACGACGAGCCGACCGCTGTCGGCGATGTCGACATGACCACCGAGCTCGGTCGCCTCGTCGTACCGGATCCGGTGTTCACGGCATCGGGGTGTGCGGCTGCCGGCCGGGAAGTCAGCGCCTTCAACGACCTCACGGCTCTCGGCGGCGTCGTCACGAAGTCGATCCAGATGGCTGCACGCAGCGGTCGACCGACGCCGCGCATGGCCGAGACGCCGAGCGGCATGCTCAACTCGATCGGCCTGCAAGGTCCGGGCATCGACAGCTTCCTGTCCAACGACCTGCGCTGGCTGACGGAGAACAAGGTGTGCGCGGCGGTGTCGATCGCCGGGTCATCCGTCGACGAGTACGCCAAGCTCGCGCAGCGTCTGCGCGGCCAACCGGTCTCGCTCGTCGAGGTCAACATCTCGTGCCCCAACGTCGAGGACCGCGGTCAGGTCTTCGCCTGTGACGTCAACGCGTCTGCTGCGGTCATCGAAGCGGTACGACGCGCAACCCCGCCCACCGTTCCGGTGTTCGCCAAGCTGTCGCCGGACGTCACGGACATCGTGTCTATCGCCCGGTCCTGCGTCGACGCCGGCGCCGACGGGCTGACTTTGATCAACACCACGCTGGGCATCGTCATCGACACCGAGACGATGCGGCCCACTCTTGCCGGCATCACCGGTGGGCTCTCCGGACCGGGCATCCGGCCGATGGCGGTCCGCTGCGTGTGGCAAGTGCACGCAGCCCTGCCGGAGGTCCCGATCATGGGTGTCGGCGGCATCCGGACGGGCCTCGACGCGCTCGAGTTCGTGCTTGCGGGCGCACGCGCCGTGCAGGTGGGCACTGTCATCTTCAACGACCCGTCGGCACCGACGCGCATCTCGCGTGAGCTGCGCGCAGCTCTCGCCCAGCGGGGCATCCCGCGACTGCGCGACGCAGTCGGACTGGCGCACCGGCCACCGGCGCCCGTCGTACCCGAAGAACCGGACCCACCCGGCGACGAACCGTTCGTCCAGGAGCCGTCGCCGCGCGTCGTCACGTTCGAAGACGCCCAGTGACTCGAACACGCGCCCGATGAGAGGAACTCGATGACCGCACCGATCGCCGTCGCGCTCGACACCAGCGACGTCAGCACCGCAACGGCCTGGGCAGCAGCCGTCGCGCCGTCGGTGCGTGCCGTCAAAGTCGGGTTGCAGCTGTTCTGTCACGAAGGTCCGGGCGCCGTCGAGAAGATCCGTGCTGCTGCTGACGTCGAGCTGTTCCTGGACCTCAAGCTGCACGACATCCCGGCGACGGTGGCCGGCGCGGCGCGGTCGCTCGCATCGCTGGCCCCGGACTACCTGACTGTCCACGCGGCCGGCGGACCGGCCGCGATCGAGGCGGCGGCCACAGCCCTGCCCGAGACCCGCATCGCGGGCGTCACGATCCTGACGTCGCTGTCGGCCGACGACCTCGACCTGCTCGGCATCGCCGGGCCGCCGGTGGACGCCGTACGACGCCTCGCCAAGGTGGCCGTCGACGCCGGCGCTCGTGCACTTGTCTGCTCGCCGCAGGAGGTTGCTGTCGTCCGTGCCGAGGTCGGGCCCGACGTCGTGCTCATCACACCCGGTGTGCGCCCGGCCGGGGCCGACACCCAGGACCAGTCACGCATCGCCACGCCTGAGCAGGCCCTCGCCGACGGAGCCGATCTGTTGGTGATCGGGCGGCCCATCACGGGTGCCGACGATGTGGGCAAGACCGCTGCCGAGTTGGCAGCCAGTCTGCGCTAGGTTCACGCGGCAGAGCCGCCATCTTTCGGGTCGACAAGAGGTGACTTCCGTGCCGCTTCCGCCGCTCACTCCTGAACAGCGTGCCGCCGCACTCGAAAAGGCGGCCGCTGCGCGGAAGGCACGCGCGGCGCTTCGCGACCGCCTCAAGCACGAAGGCGCATCCTTGACCGACGTGCTCAACTCGGGTGAGACCGACGAGGTCATCGGCAAGATGCGTGTGTCCGCCGTTCTCGAGTCGATGCCAGGAGTCGGCAAGGTGCGCGCGCAACGCATCATGGAAAAGCTCGGCATCTCACCGAGCCGGCGCGTCCGCGGGCTGGGCGCACATCAACGGGCCGCACTCCAGCGCGAGTTCGCCGACGGCGGTTCATGAGCCGGCTCACCGTTCTGTCCGGCCCGGCCGGAGTTGGCAAGAGCAGCATCGTCGACTATCTGCGCGAGCATCACCCGGAGATCTGGCACTCGGTCAGCGTCACCACACGGCCGCAACGACCCGGTGAGCGCGAAGGCGTCGACCGCTACTTCGTCGACAGCGAGACGTTCGCGGGCATGGTCCGCGACGGCAAGCTGCTCGAACACGCGCACTACGCCGAGAACTGGTACGGCACGCCGCGAGCCGCCGTCGCGGATCGCCTCGCGCGCGACGAGCTGGTGTTGCTCGAGATCGAGGTCCAGGGCGCTCGGCAGGTCCGCGCGCTGATGCCGGAGGCGCTCCTGGTCTTCCTCGCGCCACCGTCGTGGGAGGAGCTCGAACGACGGCTGCGCGGCCGGGGTACGGAGCCTGCGGACGTCATCGACCGGCGGCTGACGACGGCGCGCATCGAGCTGGCAGCCGAGGACGAGTTCGACGCGACCATCGTCAACACGTCCGTGCCGGAGGCCGCCGAGTCGCTCGTCCAGCTCATGCGCCAGGCCGGTTGAGCCCTTCCGGCTGCTAATCTGGGCAGTCGTTCACAACCGCGCAAGAAAGAGGTACGGCGTGGCCGGCACCGCCGCCAATCCCGAGGGCATCACCAACCCTCCGATCGACGAGCTCCTCGACAAGGTCGAGAGCAAGTACGCGCTCGTCATCTACGCCGCCAAGCGTGCGCGGCAGATCAACGCCTACTACTCCCAGCTCGGCGAGGGCCTGCTCGAATATGTCGGGCCGCTCGTTCCGACGCACGTGCAGGAGAAGCCGCTCTCGGTGGCACTGCGCGAGGTCAACAACAACCTGCTCAGCCTCGAGCAGCTCGAGCCGACGGCCTAGGAGCGCCCCATCAGCGCGGCCGCGCCGCGGGTGGTCCTCGGCGTCAGTGGTGGCATCGCCGCCTACAAGGCCTGTGAGCTGCTGCGCCTGCTGACCGAGTCCGGTCACTCCGTCCGCGTCGTACCGACAGATTCGGCGCTGAAGTTCGTCGGTGCGCCGACCTGGGCCGCGCTTTCCGGTCAACCGGTGACCACCGACGTCTGGACCGACGTCGAGCAGGTCCCGCACGTTCGTCTCGGCCAGGAGTCCGATCTCGTCGTCGTTGCTCCAGCCACCGCCGACCTCATTGCCCGGGCGGCGACCGGGCGGGCGGACGACCTGCTCACCGCGACGTTGCTGACCGCGCGCTGCCCGGTCCTGTTCGCCCCGGCGATGCACACGGAGATGTGGGAGCACCCGGCCACACAGGACAACGTCCGCACTCTGCGCGCCCGTGGCGTCGTTGTCCTCGACCCCGCGGTCGGCCGTCTCACCGGAGCGGACACCGGCCGGGGCCGGCTTCCCGAGCCGGCAGACATCTTCGCCGCCGCCCAGGCGCTGCTGGCGCGTGGTGCGCAGCCGCTCGACCTGCTGGGCCGTCACGTCGTCGTGTCGGCCGGCGGCACGCGCGAGCCCCTCGACCCGGTCCGGTTCCTCGGCAACCGGTCGAGTGGCAAGCAGGGCTACGCCTTGGCGCGGACTGCGATCGCCCGCGGCGCCGAGGTGACCGTGGTCGCGGCCAACGTCGCGCTGCCGGACCCGGCGGGCGCCAAGGTCGTGCGCGTCGGTACGGCGGAAGAGCTCCGCACCGCCGTCCTCGACGCTGCCCGTGGGGCGGACGCGGTCGTCATGGCGGCGGCGGTCGCTGACTTCCGACCGGCCGTGCGCGCTGACGCCAAGCTCAAGAAGACCGACAGTGACCCGGAGCCGATCGCGCTCGTACGCAACCCGGACATCCTGGTCGAGCTGGGACGAGACCGGGCGCATGCCGGCCAGGTCGTCGTCGGTTTTGCCGCCGAGACCAACGACGTGCTCGCCAACGGCCGCGCCAAGCTCGCCGCCAAGGGCTGCGACCTGCTCGTGGTCAACGAGGTGGGGGAGCGTCGCGCGTTCGACACCCCGGACAACGCGGCGACCATCCTCGATCCCGAGGGCGGAGCCACCGAGGTCCCGCTCGGCAGCAAGGACGCGCTCGCTCACGTCGTATGGGACCTCGTCGCCGCGCGCCTTTCCGCGACCTGAATCGTTAGACTTTCGAGCCGATTCACCCAGGAGCCTTGGAGGATCATTGTCCCGCCGCCTGTTCACCTCGGAATCCGTCACCGAGGGACACCCGGACAAGATCGCTGACCAGATCAGCGATGCGGTCCTCGATGCGATGCTCAAGGACGACCCCAACAGCCGGGTCGCCGTCGAGACGCTGATCACCACCGGCCAGGTGCACGTCGCCGGCGAGGTCACCACCGAGGGCTACGTCGACATCCCCGCGATCGTCCGCGAGACGGTCCTCGGCATCGGCTACGACTCCTCCCGCAAGGGCTTCGACGGCGCCTCCTGCGGGGTCAGCGTGTCGATCGGCTCGCAGTCGCCCGACATCGCGCAGGGCGTCGACACCGGCTACGAGGCGCGCACCTCGGGGATGTCGGACGACGCCATCGAGCGGCAGGGCGCCGGCGACCAGGGCCTGATGTTCGGCTACGCCACCGACGAGACCCCCGAGCTCATGCCGCTGCCGATCGCGCTGGCCCACCGGCTGTCCAAGCGCCTGTCGGCGGTGCGCAAGGACGGGTCGGTGCCCTACCTGCGCCCCGACGGCAAGACCCAGGTCACCGTCGTCTACGAG
>JAICMI010000059.1 GCA_025929315.1 Frankiaceae bacterium | reverse complement strand
GTCGCCGAGGTCGTCGTTGACATAGACGAAGTGCGACCAGGTGCGTTCGACCGGTTCGCGAGCAATGGCGATCAGCCGTGCGTCGGGCGCTGCCTCCCGGATCAGACCCGGCGTCTCGCGGTTGTAGAGATACAGCGGTGACGCCTCACCGACCGCCGCGGCAGGTCGGGTGAACAGTCGCTCGTAGCGGGCCCGGTCCGGCACCGACTTCGCGACGATGCGGCGGTCGTCGATGCACGGCTGAGGTCCCTGACCGCTCTGCGTGAAAAGGAAGTAGTTCGGTTCTTTGATCGACGACATGCAGACGTCGGGGTGTTCGGCGAGGTAGTAGTGCAGTGACGTCGTGCCGCACCGTGCTGCGCCCAGGATCAGGAAGTTGGGCAGTGTCACGGGCGTTCGTGGGTGATGGCCGTCTCGACGGTCTCAGGATCGCGGGCGACCCATGCCTGGCCGTCGGTGGTCACCATGATCGGACGCTGGATCAGCGACGGGTTGGCCGCAAGCAACGCGATCCACCGGTCGCGCTCGCGGGGCAGATCCGGCACGCCGAGCTCGGCCGCGAGCGCCTCCCCGGTCCTCGTGATGTCCCAGGGCTCGAGCCCGAGCGCGTCGAGCGTCTCTCGAAGCTCGGTCTCGTCCGGCGGTTCGTCGAGATAGCGCCGCAGCGTGTAGGTGACGCCCGCCTCGTCCAGCGCCGCTTTGGCGGCGCGGCACTTCGAGCAACCGGGGTTGAACCAGATCTCCACCCGGGCAAGGTATCCAGGCGACCACCGCGGACAATGACCTGACCCGACGGCAAGGAGGCACCGGTGAGCTCCCCAGAGGCTCGCGAGGCCGTCGTCATCGGCGCCGGCCCCGCTGGCTTGGCTGCCGCAGCGATGCTCCGGCGTCGCGGCGTCGACGCCGTGGTGGTCGACCGGGCCGACGCAGTCGCCTCGAGCTGGCGTGGGCACTACGACCGCCTGCACCTGCACACGGTCCGTTGGCTGTCGCACCTGCCCGGCTACCGGATCCCGTCGCGATACGGCCGGTGGGTGGCGCGCGACGACGTGGTCCGCTACCTCGAGGAGTACGCCGAGCACCACCGCCTGGACGTACGGCTCAACACGCCGGTGACGGCAGTTGACCGCGGCGATGCCGGATGGGTGGTGCGCTCGCCGGACGGCGACCTTCCGGCCCGCGCTGTCGTCGTCGCCACCGGTCACAACCACACGCCGCAGCTACCGGACTGGCCCGGCGCCGATGCGTTCACCGGTGAGCTGCTGCACGCGTCCCGCTACCGCAACGCCAAGCCGTTCGCCGGGCGCAGCGTGCTCGTGGTCGGGTGCGGCAACACCGGCGCGGAGATCGCGGTCGATCTCGTCGAGAACGGTGCGCGCGAGGTCGCGATCGCCGTACGCACCTCGCCGCACATCATCTTGCGCGAGCGTTACGGCATCCCGTCGCTTGCGCTAGGAGTGCTCTTCCGTCATCTGCCGCCTCGCGTCTTCGATCCCGTCGCGGCGGTCATGCGCAAGGCGGATGTCGGTGACCTCACGGCCTACGGCCTGCCCACGCCCAAAGACGGCCTTTACGAGCGCATCCTGCGCGACGACGCCATCCCACTGGTCGACGTGGGCTTCCTGGCCGCGCTCAAGGCCGGTCAAGTGACCGTCGTACCCGGTGTCGTCGGGTTCGACGACAGTCACGTCGTTCACAGCGACGGCCTGCCGCGCCCGGCCGAGGTGGTCATTGCGGCCACGGGTTACAAGCGCTGTCTCGAGCCTTTGGTGGGACACCTCGGCGTGCTCGGACCCGATGGTCGCCCGACCGTACGACGCGCACAGACGCACCCGTCCGCGCCACGCATGTGGTTCACCGGTTACACCAACCCGATCAGCGGCATGTTCCGCGAGCTCGGCATTGACGCCAAGCGCATTGCTCGCGCCGCAGCAGCTCAGCTCAACGACCGCGGAACTGCGGCTCCCGCTTCTCGACAAAGGCAGTCGCCGCTTCACGGTGGTCTTCGGTCGTCCCCGTATGCGCGTGATGAGTCACCTCGATATCGGAGCACTGCTCGAACGGAGTCAGCACCGCCCGGTTGAGGTTCTCCTTCATGTAGCGCAGGGCGACCCGCGGGCCGTTCGCGAGCTTGCGCGCCAAGCCCATCACCTCGTCGTGCAGGGCGTCAGCCGCGAACACGCCGTTGACGATGCCGAGGTCGAGAGCCTCCTTGGCTGACAACCGCTCGGAGAAGAAGTAGAGCTCCTTCGCTTTGGCGCTGCCGATGAGGCGAGTCAGGAACCACGTGCCGCCGTAGTCGCCGGCAAAGCCGACACGTGCGAAGGCCGTCGTGAGAATCGCGGTGTCCGCTGCGTAACGCAGGTCGCACGAGAGGGCGAGTGAGAATCCAGCACCGGCCGCAGCACCGGGCAACGCCGCGATCGTCGGCTTGCCCATTGACCACAACTTGCCGCTGGTGGCGCGCTGGTTGATGCGCTGCAGGTTGACCAGGTCGTCGTGGGACGCGTCGGGGGAGAACAGCGCGTTCTTCTCAGCCATCGCTTTCACGTCGCCACCCGCACAGAAGGCGCCGCCCGCTCCGGTGACGACGACGGCGCCCACCGAGTCGTCGGTCTCGAGGTCAGCCAGTGTGCGACCCATCGCATAGAGCATGTCGGTGGAGAACGCGTTGCGCCGCTCCGGCCGGTTCATCGTCAGCACGGCGACGCCGTCGTCGATCTCCGCCAGCAGGTGATCGGTGCCCGTGTCGATCGTCGTCGTCATTGCTCCTCCAGCGGTCGGCTCGGCGAGAACCGTACGCCGCAGATCTCCACGGGTTCGCTGAGACCCGCGGCGACGGTCACCCCGACTATGCCCTCGACACCGTCGCCCGGTACGAAGTCCACCCGTTGTTCCGACGGCAGGGCGAGAGTGTGTGCCACGCCGTCGTCGACGACGTCGACGCCCAAGACTCCGGCCCAACGCGTCGCGAGTGCGGAGGCATCAACGGCAGCAATCGTCATGCCGATGACACCACCCGGGTCGTACCGGGGAATCGCGCCGACCCACGGCGGTCCGCCCCAGCGCCAGGAGCCCTCCGGTGTGCAGATGTTGACGGCGACGATCGCGCCCGGCACGTCCTTCGGATGCAGGTGGAGATCGACGATGTCGGGATGGCTGTGGTCGTGCACAAGTCTGACGCCGAGTGACTCGAGCCGCGCGCGCGTCGCCAACTCATCGGCCACTTCGAACATGGCCATGTAACCGGCGTCACCGCCGCGTCGCTCCAGATAGCGACCAGCTGCGGTGCCGTCCCGGACCGGCGACACGACTTCGAGAAACGTGTCGCCGATGGCGTAGACGGCATTGGCCAAGCCGAAGTGCCCGACACCCGGATCGTGGAACGGATCCCTGGCGCCGAGAGAGTCTTCGATCGCCCGGCACGTCGACGCGAGGTCTGCTGCGGCCAGGACGACCTGGCGCAGTCGTGGCAGTCCCATGGGCGGAACCTAGCGAACTGTGCACGGCGAATCGGGCACGTCACGCACGGAATGACCGATTTGAGGTGCGCAGCTCGTCGTGGCGGCGGCGCGGCGCCGCTCACATCGGTGGCGGCGGTGCTTCCCTCGATGTGTGAGCCGGCGTCGCCTGAGCTCCACCGCCGCCCTCGCAGGCGGCGTCCTCGCCGTCCTCGCGGCCGGCGTCGTCGCGGCAGCCGTGCATGGCTCTGACACGGGTACGAGTGCGGTCCGCCCCGCCCCTATGCACGTCAGGGTCACGCCGTCGCCGTCGCCCGTGCCTTCGCTGCGCGCGGCTGCTCAGCAGACGGGCACGGTGTCCGCGCCCAGGCATCCTGTGCGCGCCCACGAACCGCCGACAGTGCTGCCCTTCACCGGCCCGGCACCGGTGACGCCGGCGGTTGCGCTGGGACTACTGCTCCTCGCGTCGGGATCGTGGCTGCTCGGCCGATACCCCGCGGTCGCCTACGACGCGGCTCGAGGACTCTCGGCACTCGCTCGGTCGCGTGGCAGGCGCCGCAAGCCTCCGAGAGACGGGGCGATCGACCGGTTGCGATCACCCGGCCACCAGTTGGCTCGACCGAGCAACGCGGCGATGGACGGCACCAGCAGCGAACGTACGACGAACGTGTCGAGAAGCAGACCGGCCGCGACACCCGTCCCGGTTTCGACAAGGCCGAGCACCGGCGACGACGTCATCGCGATGAACGTGCCGGCGAACACGAGCCCGGCGCTGGTGATGACTCCGCCGGTGGCGGCGACGGCTCGGGCAACACCGGCGCGAGTAGCAGTGGCCGACTCCTCACGCACGCGTGACATCAGCAGGATGTTGTAGTCGGCGCCGACTGACACCAGGATCACGAACCCGAGCAACGGCATCGTGAAGTCGATCGGCTTACCGAGCAGGTCCTGCCAGAACAACGCTGACAGTCCCATCGCTGCGCCGTAGGAGAGCAACACCGAGGCAAGCAGGTAGAGCGGCGCGACAAGTGCGCGCAACAGCACGATGAGGATCAGCAGCACAGCTGCGAGTGTCACCAGGGCGACGAAGCGGAGGTCGGAGTCGGCAAGGTGATGGATGTCGTCGGACACGGCGGTAGGTCCGGTGACTTCGACCTGGGCGTCATGCATCGGTGTACCGCGCAATGCTGTTTGCATCGCTCGGCGTTCTTCGTCGACGTGGGACTTGCCGTCCGAGATGTAGACCATGAGGCGCGTCGTGTGCCCGTCCGGCGCGAGGTAGTAGGCGCGGGCGTCGGCAAGCTGCGGGCTGTCCAGGGCTCCTGCCGGGAGATAGAACGCCGAGATGCCCGCGGCGCGGGTCGACTGCGCCGTGCCCGTCAGGTACGACGACGCCTTACCGAGTCCGTGCGCAAGGCGGTGCGCAGCCCTGGTCAGGTCGTGGACACCCGGTGGCAGCCGGTCGGCGCCCTGGGCGAGTGCCGCCGCGCCCCCGGCGAGCTGACCGAGCTTGCGTTGGAACCTGCGTTCGCCGGCCGCGAGGCGGTCGATCCCGTCGGTCGCCTTGTGCAGTCCCCGCTGCAGCTGCTGAAGGCCGTCGGCAAGCCGCGCGTCACCGTCGCCGATGCGCTGCGCCGCGTCAGCCGCATGCTTGAGGCCGGGCAGCAGCCTGTCGCGCTCTCCCACCCAGATGCGTCGCAGGCCCACCCGGCTCGTTGCGCAGATCGGGTCGGCGGTGCAGAGGCTGTCATGCGACAGCGCGGTGTAGATGGAACCGAGGCCGCGGACCGCGTAGGCCGTCTGGTGATGTGCGGACCGCAAGGCGGCAGCCAGCTGATGAGCCCCGGCGGCGAGGGCGTCGGCGCCTTGCTGGGCGCCGCCGGCGCCGCCGGCAGCTCGTCCGAGGCCGTGGTGCTCCTCGGTCAGGCCGGCCAGGAACGCGTCGACGGCGTCGGTGGCACGGTTGGTCCCGTGTGACAGGCGCTGGGATCCGTCCGCGAGGCGGCCGGCGCCGTCGGCCAGCCGCGAGACGCCCGAGCCATTGCCCGTCAGCTGGTCGCCGGCGCTCCCCAGCTTGTGGCCGACCGTTGCGAGCTGGTTGGCCAGCTCGGCTTGCGGGATGGGCGTGCCCGCGGGTCGCGTGATGCTGCGGACGGCGCTGATGCCCGGCAGTCGCTCGATGGTCGACGCGGCCTGTTCGATGACTGCCAGGCCTTGAGGCGTGGACACACTCGGCCCGGCGGAGACGACGACGTAGTCCGGACTGACCTCGCTCTTGGGGAAGTGCCGGTCGAGAGTGTCGTAACCCTGGGACGACTCTGCCGCCGCCGGTACGAGCGCGCGCGTGTCGTAGCTGGGGTGCAGTCGCGGCCAGAAGGCGGCAAGTGCGATGAGCAGTATCACCGAGGCAACCGCGATCGGCAGTGGCCGGCGTGCCACCAGCGCGCCGACCGATGCCCACCGCGTGTCCGACCGCGTCGGTCGCCGCTTTCCGCGCAGCTCTGGTGGTGCCACTCGATCACCGAGCATCGAGAGCATGGCCGGAGTGAACGTCAAGCCGACGAGGAGTGTGGTGAACACCGCCACGGCAATTGCCGGTCCGCTCGTGTGGAACAGCGCGAGGCTGGTGAGCACCATGGCGGCGCTGCCGATGATGACGGTCAGCCCGCTCGCGACGACGACGGGACCGATGCGGCGTACCGAGGTGATGACGGCGTCGCGCGCGCTCTCACCTTCGCGCATGGCTTCGTGGAAGCGACTGATCAGAAAGATGGTGTAGTCGGTGCCGGCACCCAGGACGAGTGCGGTGAGGAACGCGCCGGTGTAGGTCGAGACGGGCAGGAAGCTGCGCCCGAATATCGACACCAGTCCACGGGCCGCGAGCAAGGCGACGCCGATCGTTGCCAACGGGACGAGCGGCAGGATCAATGACCGGTAGAGGAACAGGACGATCACGATGATGATCGCCACGGTCACGAACGTGATCAGCCCGATGCTCTTGTTGATCTCGCTGTTGAGATCGGCAATCGACGCGACGTCACCGGTGACGTAAGCCTGCAGGTCCGCCGGCCGGTGCTGCTGAACGGTGTGCCGGACCCACGCGACGTCCCCATCCGCCTTGGGGGAGCCCACCGGATGTCGCAGTGACACGGGCAAGTAGGTCGCGTCGCCGTCCCTGCTCGTCAGGCCCTGCTTCAGGTCCGGCCGTGACGCATAGTCCTGCAGGTCCGCGACGTGGTCGTTGCCGGCGCGCAGCTCGTCGACCAGCTGGCGGTAGTAGGCCTGGTCGGTGGGGTCTTGGGCGAAGCCAGGTCCGTTGAGGACCACGAAAGCGATCGACTGGCCCTTGCCGTCGGCAAAGGCGGAGTCCATGTGGTCGAAGGCCTGGATCGACGGCGAGCTTGCGGGCAGGAAGGGCGTCGAGTCCTTCTGGACGACCTTCTCCAGCTGTGGGCCGGCCAGGTTGAGCCCGATGGCGATGAGCACCCAGCCGGCCAGGACCCACCAGTGGCGACGCGCGGCGATGCCGGCGATTCGACTCAGCCCGCCACCCAGCGCCACACCTCAGGGTTTTCTCGTTTGCGTCACAGCCAACCTGCCACGCGGCCTGTGACCTTGGTCACCCGGAGAGCAGCGCGGGTCAGAGGTGTTCGCGCGCCCAGAGGCCGAGTGAATGCGCACACGCATCGATGGCGTCGAGCCAGCTCGTCCCGGCGTCCTCGTCTGCGACGTCGGAGACGACCTTGACGCAGCGAAAGGTCACACCGAACTCTGCGCACACCGACGCGTAGCTGTAGGCCTCCATGTCGACGAGATGGATGCCGGCCGTCGAGAGTCGCCGTGCCTCCTCCGCGCTGGCGACGAAGACATCACCAGTGGCCAGCGCGGTTGACTGAGCCGGCGCGCGAAGAGCGAGTCGCGGTGGCTGCGTCGCGTCGACGACGAACCCACGTTCCATCGGGCGGCCGACCAGTGACTCGATGGCGTCGTAGGGAAAGTCGTGCTGGGTCACCCAGCCGACCTCGACGAGCCCGGTGACGACGCCGTCGACAGCACCCGCAGTGCCCAGGTTGACCACGAGATCGGGTGCCCCTTCGGCGAGGCGGTGAGCAAGCGCCGCCGCGGCGCGCGCTTTGCCGACCCCGGTGACGAGAACGTCGGCGTCGGGCGGCAGATGCGCGACTTCCTCGGACAGCGCGGCGACGACGAGCGTGGTCCCGCCACCGACTGTCACCCCTGGACGGTAACGCCGAAGCCTGCGGGCGAGGATGGTGTCGTGCGCAAAGCAGTGCCCGCTCCGGTGCTCGTCCTCGGCGGCGTTGCGAGCGTGCAGGGCGGCGCTGCCATCGCCACAAAGCTGTTCCCCCAAGCGGGGCCGGGCGGCACCGTGTGGCTGCGTATCGCACTGTCCGCCCTGTTGCTTCTGGCCATCGCGCGACCATCGCTCGCCGGCCGGTCTGCCGCGGACCTGCGGCTCGTCATCGCATTGGGTCTCGCGCTCGCCGGCATGAACCTCACCTTCTACGAAGCCCTCGACCGCATCCCGCTCGGCGTGGCGGTGACGATCGAGTTCATCGGTCCGCTGTCTGTTGCGGTGCTCGGCTCACGGCGGCGGCGCGACCTTGTGTGGGTGGCACTGGCTGCGATCGGGGTGGTGCTTCTCGCGTCGGGCGGCGGCGGGTTGGACGGCACCGGCGTGCTGCTTGCGTTCGGCGCAGGGGTGTTGTGGGCGGCGTACATCCTGTTGACGCAACGGGTGGGCGCCGTGTTTCCGGGTGCGTCCGGCTTGGCCCTGGCCCTGGTTGTCGGCGCGGTCGGGCTCGCGCCCATCGGCATCGTCTCCGGCGGCGGGGCGCTGGTCGACCCCGGCGTGATCGGCCGCGGCTGCGCGGTCGCACTGCTGTCCTCCGCGATTCCTTACACCCTCGAGATGTATGCGTTGCGTCGTCTGCGCGCCGCCGTCTTCGGCGTGCTGATGTCGCTCGAACCGGCTTTCGCTGCGCTGTCCGGGCTGGTGTTCCTGTCGCAACATCTCCGCGGCCGCGAGTGGGCTGCTGTCGCGTGTGTCATGTCGGCATCGATCGGGGCCACTCGAGATGCACGTCGCGATGAGCTGCCGGTCGAACCCGGTGCCACGCCCACGGAGATGGTGCCCCTATGACCGGGCGAACGACCCGCCTCGGCCCACGGGCGGTCTCGCGGGTCGAGCTGCTGCATGACCTTGACCGACCTACCGGTCGTGTTCTGCTCGTGGACGGCGTGGAGCAGTCCTACGTCGACGACGACCCCACCCATCTCGAGTTCGAGTACATGCAACACATGGCGTTGGTTGTCGACATCGTGAGACCTGACACGCGAGCGGTGCGCGCCGTACATCTCGGTGCGGGCGCGATGTCGATGCCACGATGGCTGGCCGCAACGCGACCTGGTTCGCAGCAGCTGGCGATAGAGGCGTCGACCGACGTGCTGGCGTCCCTCCGGGATCTCGCGTCGGTCGACTGCGACGTGCGCATCGGTGATGCTGTCGAGGTCGTCGACACGCTTCCCGCCAAGGACGCCGACCTCGTCATCTGGGACCTGTACGACGGTCCCCGCGCGATCACGGCGGGACTGACGCTCGAGTGCATGACGGCGATGCACCGGCTGCTCGACGACGGCGGGCTTGCGCTGCTCAACGTCTCGGACATGACGCCTTTCGACGTCGTACGACCGGTGCTCGCGGCGCTGCGCACGTGCTTCGACGACGTCGTGCTGCTCGCTGAGCCTTCGACAGTGCGCGGACGACGGTCCGGCAACTGCGTCCTCGTCGGCCGCGTCGGAAAAGCTCTGCCGCATGTATCGCTGGCGCGGGCAGGTGCGGGTGCGCCGGTTCGGGCGACCGTTCTCGCCGGCGACAAGCTCGGCGCCTTCATCGATGCCGCCAAGCCGGCGACCGTGATGAATCCGTTGCCGTTGCCGGATCCGCGGCGCGGCCGAGCGTTTCTCTAGCTCGACGGACGCAACGTCCGCAAGATCGGCAGCGTCAACAGGACCGCGATGCCGATCACCGGCCACATCGCCGCGTAGCCGTTGGTGGCCGAGAACCAGCCGTCTGCCGTGCCGGTGACGACGGCTCCGACAATCACCGGGCCGAGCACCACGCCGATGCCGCGAGAGAAGTCCAGCAAGCCCGCCGCCGCGCCCTCACCACCGCTTGGTGCGAGGAGAAAAGCGAGGGCCGGAGGCAGCGTGAGCAGGATCGAGCCGGCCAGTGCGACGAAAGGCAGCATGATGACCATCGGCGCGAGCGTCGTCGGCAACGTGCCGATGCACAAGCCCAGCCCATAGATCGTGGCCGACACGAGCATGACCTGCGCGACACCGAAGCGGTCCGCCAGCCGACCGGCAATGGGTGCGCCGACCACATAGGCGACCGCGACGACGGCGATGACCGCCGACGCGGTCGAGGTCGAATGCCCGACGCCCTTGACGACGTACAAGACGATGAAGCTCTTCAGCCCGGCGAAGCTCAGCTCCCACAGCGCGTTGACGATCGCGAAGGCGATCATCGTCCGGTTCTTGAAGAGCGCGCTGACGGAGCTCGGCTCGTAGTCGAGTGCGGCGCGACTGCAGTTCATCTGCAGCCGGACGACCGGGCCGAGTGCGAGCGTCGTGATCAGCACCGTGCCACCCGCGATGACGAACGGGAGCGGCGTCCAGGCGCTCAGCAGCAGGCCGCCCGCGATCAGTGCAGCACCCAGCCCGGCGCCGCGCAGCACGGCCTGGCTCGCCTGGGCGCGCGCAAACAGCGTGCGCGGAAGCAGGTCGGCGTACAGCGCCCGGTACGGCGGGTAGTAGAGGTAGTAGCCGATGAAGAACATGAGCACGGCGACAGCAGCGACGCCGTAAACGGGCGCGAACGGAAGCAGCACGAGCCCGGCGACGAGCATCGGTCCGCCGGCCAGGATGAACGGCAGCCGGCGCCCGTAGGTCGACGTAGGCAGCCGATCCGACAGGACTCCGGCGACGAGGGGGATGGCGAGCGCGAAGGCACCTTCGCCGCCGATCAGGGCGCCGACGCCCGCCGGGGAGTGGGCCACCTTCAGCAGGAGGATGGGACCATAGGTCGTGAGCATCGCCATGGCGAAGGCGAGCCCGAAGGTCGGCAGCCCGAGCGTGAGCAGCAGGGGCCGCGTCGACGCCGGCGGGTCGTTGGCGCCCGGGAGGTGGAGTCGCCAGCGTTGCGAGTGTCGCTCGTTGAGATCGGTGAGACGATCGACGAGGGAGTCGCGTAGCCGCTCGGGTGTGGTTTCCGCCACGGGTGGACATGCTGCCTGATCGGAGGCTGTTCGAACACGCGTTCACGCAACTTTGACGCGGTTGGTGCCCAAACCGGTCGCGCACTGTTACCGTTGTAGCGAGGTCGCGGTTCTCGTTGGTGCATTGCTCGCGGGATCTACCCCGCGGGCGTCTTGCTTTCATCCCGAGAGCACCGCGGCGACCGAGTCCCGGAATCACCGGGGCGGTAGAGCCGAGAAGGAATGCAGGACATGGCTCAAGGCACGGTCAAGTGGTTCAACTCCGAGAAGGGCTACGGCTTCATCGCCCCCTCGGACGGCACCCCGGACGTCTTCGTCCACTACTCCGCGATCGTGGCGGATGGTTACAAATCCCTCGACGAGGGCGCCACGGTCGAGTTCGACGTGACGCAGGGTCAGAAGGGCCCGCAGGCGGAGAACGTTCGCCCCGTCTGATCACTGACCGCCGGCCGGCGTTCGCGCCGGCCGGCGGCTTCAGATCGCAACAGCTCGACGAAGGGAAACACACCGACATGGGTTCGCGACGCACCGTCCTTCGTGGCGGCCGGCTCGGCGGCGCCTCCGGCGCAGAGGTCGACCGGGGTGGGCCGCTCCAGCCTCGCCGTCGGGTCTCCTACTGGTGCCACGCCGGGCACGAGACCCGACCGCATCTGGCCTCTGATGTCGAGGCGCCCGAGGTCTGGGAGTGCGCCGTCTGCGGCCAGCCGTCAGGCATGGACAAGGAGACGCCGCCCGCACCCGTCGGGGTCGCCGGTGCCTCCCACAAGACGCCCTACGAGTTCCTCATGATGCGGCGCACCGAGGCCGAGGGCGAAGTGCTGCTTGCCGAGGCGCTCGAGAAGCTGCAGGCCACTCGCACGACCAGCCGCCGCGGGTAGCCGCTAGCGCAGGGTGAACCCACCCCACCAGACGTCCTCGAGACCGTCGCCGCGCCAGTCGCCCCACGCCGCAAAGAGCTCGTTGCCGTTGACGGCAACCGTCGACGTGTCGTCGCCGGCGACGTAGTACGCGGGCGCCGCGGGGGAGTAGTGCTGCGACAACCGCAGCGTGTGCGGGAACGTGCGTGCGCCGTCAGACGACGCGGAGACGTAGAACGCGTAGGAACCGTCGTCCCTGGTGGCCCGCCAGCCGACCCCCAGCGCCCCGCCCGGTGAGAACCCGATCCACGGCTTGACCACCGACAGGCCCTGGATGCCGACCTGGACCGGCCCTTGCCAGGTGCGCCCGGTGTCCTCGGTCCGATAGACGTTCAGATAGCCGTCGCCCGGGTTGGTCATGACGACGAAGTGCCCCCGGTGCGTCGGATCGGCGACGGTCTGTGGTCCGGCGGCGTCCGGAATCGTCGTGTGTCGCCGGTGCAACGTCTCGGCAGCGTCCGTGCTGGTGAGGAAGTCCAGACACGCGCAGCCCGCCTCGCCGCCCGGCGGGCGCACCGCTAGCGCGACCGTCCCGAAGGCGGCTCCGAGCGGTGCGCTGCCGAGGTTGGCAGCGGGCACGACGATCGGGTCGCTCCACGTCCGGCCGCCGTCGGTCGACCCGGTCAGATAGACCGTGCCGGTGCCGCTTCCGTCGGCACGCACCTGCGTCCCGTCGATGAACAAGTCGCGCGTCTGCGCGTCGATCGTCAGCCACGGGCGGTCGTCGTACGTCCGGACGCCGTCGTAGTGCTGCGGTTGCGACCCCTTGCCGATCATGCCGGGCGCGACGACTGACGGCTTGCTCCACGTGCGGCCGCCGTCGGTCGACCGCAGCAAGCGGTACTCGCTGTCCCCGACGAATCCCAGGCTCGCGTAGGCCGACGCCATCACGTACGCCGTGCCGCGCTTGTCGAAGACCACGATCGAGTCGGAGCAGTTGTTCTCGACCGGGTCGTCCGAGAAGTCGTTGGCCGGCAACGGATGCCGCGACCAGGTCCTGCCACCGTTGAACGTGACCTCGTAGTCGCAACCCTGGACCTGCTGCTCGGCGTCCCGGGTGGAAGGCGCTTTCGGCTTCCCCTGGGCCGCGTTGGGGACGAACGCGTCGTTGTTGCGCAGGAAGATGACGATCATGTTCTGTGGATCAGCGGGGTTGACCGCGATGCTCGGTTCGCCCTCCTCGACCGAAGGGTCGAGTGAGAGGTTGCGCTCGAAGGGATGCGGGCGCCAGGTCGGCGCGGTCGTGGCGAGCGCGGGCACACAGCCGAGTGCGGCGACGGTCGCAGCAATGAGCAGGGACTTACCGCGCGAGGGCATGCCCCCGAGGCTGTCCGCCTAGACGGCGGCTCCGCAAGGGAGGTTGGCCTCGTCGACGTAGTGGCCGGCCGGTGTGATGCCGACGCAGACCGGCAGGCTCATGGCAGCCCAGGCCGGAAAACCCCCGACCACGTCGGTCGCGTAAAGGCCGTAGCCGCGTAGCGCGGATGCGGCCAGGATCGACGCCGAGCTGCCGTCGCCGAGAACGACCACCTCGAGCGAGGTGCCCAGTTCGCAGACGCGCAGCGGGTCACCGGGCTCTACTCGCCAGTCGCGCACGGGCCCGCAGACGATGAGGGCACCGGGCACCTCACCGGAGCATCGGCGCTGGGACGCCGACCGGATGTCGATGAGCAAGGCGCCGTACTGCTGGGCAGCGGCTGCCTCCGCCGGCTGGAGTCGGACGAACTCGCGACCTTCGGCGATGGCGGGAGCGTCCGGCGCCGTGGTCTCGCTGTCGATGACGGTCATGGCTGGACGATTACCTCTTTTCCTGAACCGTTGATGAAAGTATATCAAACCTATGAAGTTAGTTGTCAAGCCCCGCGATAGCGTCGACCCGTGCTGTCGGAGGCGTCGTACCGGACGATTCCCGAGCTGCTCGATGACGCCGCCGATTCACATGGTGACCGTGCTTGGTTACGGACGGACGACGGTTCGGTGTCGTTCTCGCGTGCACGTGCTGACGTCGCGGCTGCGATCGCGGCCCTGCGCGAGCGGGGCATCGGCAAGGGCGATCTGGTCATGGTCGCTCCGCGCACGACACCCGCCTACGCATCGCTGTGGTTGGCGATCACGTCGATGGGCGCTATCGCGGTCACGGTCAACCCGGCGAACACTGCCGCGGAGATGAACGGCCTCGTTTCCCAGGCGTCGCCCAAGCTGGTGATCACGGACGACGACGTCGCCGACATCGTTCGGGCGGGCTCCATGGGATCTGAGGGTCCGGTCGCCGGGATGGCCACGCCCGATGACGTCGCCGTGCTCATCCCCACATCGGGTACGACGGGACGTTCCAAGCTCGTCATGCAGACACACCGCGCTTACGCGATGGCCGGTGAGGGGTTCCCGTGGTGGCTTGAGCTCACCTCCGACGACGTCCTCATGACCGCACTGCCACTGTTCCATCTCAATGCACCTGCCTACAGCCTCATGGGCTCGCTGGCATGTGGAGCCGGGCTCGTCCTGCTCGAACGTTTCTCGGCGAGCGGCTTCATCGATGCGGCGCGACGACACGGTGCCACCGAGTTCAATGCGATCGGCGCAATGGTCGAGATCCTCATGCGCCAGCCCGAGCGGCCGGATGATGCCGACACCGCTCTACGCATCTGTTACACGGGACCGTCGCCGACGAAAGAGCGCCAGCTCGAGATCGAACGGCGATTCGGGCTGCGGGTGGTGTGCGGCTATGCCATGTCGGAGTCGCCCTACGCACTGGTGTGGCATCGCGGGATGCGCCCGTACGGCACTCTCGGTGTCCCGCGACAGCATCCGGCACTCGGACATGTGAACGATGCGCGTGTGATCGATGACTCCGGCAACGAAGTCGCGCCGGGGGCTTCGGGGGAGCTCCTCCTGCGCAACCCGACGGTGACGCCGGGCTATTGGGAGATGCCCGAGGAAACCGCGCGGGTCATCGTCGACGGCTGGTTGCACACCGGCGATCTCGTCACCGTCAACGCGGATGGCACTTACACGTTCGTGTCGCGCATCAAGGAGGTGCTGCGTCGCCGGGGCGAGAACCTGTCGCCGGTCGAGGTCCAGGACGTCCTCGAGCTGCACCCGGATGTTGCCGAGGCAGCCGTGGTTGGCGTGCCGTCGGAACTGTCCGAGGAAGAGATCAAGGCATTCGTAGTGCCGGCGGCCGGCACCGTGGACCTGCCGACGTTGCGGGCGTTTGCCGCAGAGAAGCTGGCGGCGTTCAAGGTGCCGCGTTACTGGCAGGTCATGAGCGAGCTGCCGCGCACGCCGACACAACGGATTGCCAAGCACCGGTTGCCGACCGGCCACCCCCCCGAGGAGTGGGATGCCGACGAGTGGGACGCGGGGCGTGACGGGCGTCCAGATACGTTGCCGTCGTGAGCTATCCGACCGGCATCGGCATCTCGAACACCGACTCGATCCAGCTGCTCGGCCGCAACTTGGCCGACGAGCTCCTCGGCCAGGTCGGTTTCGCCGAGCTCGCGTTCTGGCTGGTCGCGACGCGTCGCCCGAGCCGCGGGGAGCTGCGCCTGTTCGAGACGGTTCTGGTTGCGCTTGCCGACCACGGGTTCACGCCGACCGTCATCGCGGCCCGGCTGACCTACACGAGCGCGCCCGAGGCGTTGCAGGGCGCAGTGGCTGCTGGACTGCTCGGCGGCGGGTCACGGTTCCTCGGTGTCACCGAGGACGCGGGACGGTTCCTTGCCGACACGATCTCGTCGTACGAAGGAGAAATGCCCGCTGATGACGCAGGGTGGGACGAGCTTGCTCGCGCGGCGGTCCAACGCCAGCATGACGCTCGGAAATTCGTCCCCGGCCTAGGTCATCCCGTGCACAAGAACGGCGACCCACGCACGCCCGTCATCTATCGGGTCGCCGACGAGGAAGGCGTTGCCGGTCCGCACTTGCAGCTGTTTGCTGCGATCGGTCGCGTGCACCCCGACGTTCTCGGCAAGACGCTTCCGCTCAACGGCGCCGGCGTCTGTGGTGCCGCACTGGCCGACCTCGGGTTCCCACCGTCGATCCTGCGCGGCTTCGCACTGCTCGCGCGAACCGCGGGTCTGCTCGGTCATCTTGCCGAGGAGATGCGTCGGCCGGTCGGCATGCAGATCTATGCCGACGTCGACGGCAACCTCGACTACGACGCCTAGAGCGTCTCGCCGTCAGCGACGGCCAGCGAGACGCAACATCAGGGGATCGGTGGCCGGTCGTTGTCGGGGCAGGCTGGCGGGACCGGTGGCGCCGGTAAGGGTGGGATCCACCGGAGTCCGGCTTCCTCGTCGCTGTTGTCGACGGGGTGGGTGTTGCCGGGGTCGGGGCCGGATTCGTCGTAGGACGCGGGTTGTTGGCGGTAGGTGAAGCCGAGTGGTGTGGTCCAGATGGTCTGGCCGGTAGCT
>JAICMI010000128.1 GCA_025929315.1 Frankiaceae bacterium | reverse complement strand
GGAACGCTCGACGCCTATTACGACGCCCACCTCGATCTCGTGTCGGTGCAGCCGGTGTTCAACCTCTACAACCGGCAATGGCCGATCCTCACGCACACGCCGCCGCTGCCGCCCGCGAAGTTCGTGCACGACGAGCCGGGTCGCACCGGTCACGCGATCGAATCGCTCGCATCACCCGGCTCCATCATCTCCGGTGGCGAGGTGCGTCGTTCAGTCCTCTCACCCAACGTGCGTGTGCACTCGCGCTCGGAGATCGACGGTTGTGTGCTCATGCACGGCGTCGACGTCGGCCGCGGGTCGCGTCTGCGCCGGGTCATCGTCGACAAGAACGTCGTCATCCCGCCGGGTACGGAGATCGGCTACGACGCCGAAGTCGATCGCAGCCGCGGCTTCCACGTCACCGAGAGCGGTCTCACCGTGATCGGTAAAAACCAACAAGTCCCATCCTGAAACGGCTGCGCGCGCTCGTCTGCACGGTCGGGGTAGTAATCACGGCTTCTACACTCGTGGCGTGCAGGCTTCCGCGATTGTGAACGGTGTGCGGCAACGAATCGCCGCGTTGTAGGGTCTTGTGCCTGGCAGCGCGCGCGGGTGGGGAAGTCCGAGCGTTTGCGGCTCAAGGTGCCTTTTCGATTGGAATCGACCTTGCGCCGACGCCCGCCAACCGTTATGTGGTCTACGGCGACTTTCATGAACTGCAATGGCGGGACCGGACTGTCGATGTCGTCTACTGCAACTCAATTGACCACGCATACGACCTCTCAAAGCTTCTCAGTGAGGTTCGCCGCGTACTGGTGCCCGGAGGCATGTTCGTTGCGGAGATAGCAAGCGGCTCGGCCGAGGGGATCGAGGCCGGACCGTGGGAGGCGATCTGGTGGGATCGGGCCGGTGACCTCGCCGGTCACATCGAGAAGAGCGGGTTTCGCAATCTGTCCGCCCGCGAGTTCGATGATCCGTGGAGTGGGCTGCATGTGCGGTTCGCGGTCGACTGAGGCGACATCCAGTGTCAGGCGGTTCTGACAACCGCTGCGAGCAGACCGTCGCCGCTGGGCAGCAGCAGCGGGACGACCCGGTCGTCGTCGCGCACCGTCTTGAGCAGCTCGCGCACGGCGACCGTCTCCGGGTCACGCGCGGACGAGTCCGGAACCCGGCCGTGCCACAGCGCGTTGTCGAACGCGAGTATGCCGCCGGGCCGCAACAGCCGCATGGCCGCGGTCAGGTAGTCGCCGTACTCGCCCTTGGCAGCGTCGCAGAAGACGAGGTCGTAGCCACCGTCGGTGAGCCGGGGGAGCACGTCGAGGGCACGTCCGGTGATGAGCCGGGTGCGTGCCGGCGCGAGGTCGGCGGCTGCGTAGCTCTCCTTGGCCACTCGCTGGTGCTCGGACTCGACATCGATGGACGTGAGCACGCCATCGGGAGCCATGCCACGGACGAGGTAGATGCCCGAGACGCCTGCTCCGGTGCCGATCTCGACCGCCGCGCGAGCGTTGATGGATGCCGCGAGAAAGCGCAGCACCGCGCCGCCACCCGGAAGGATCGGTATGGCGCCGAGCTCGTGGCCACGGCGTCGCGCCTCCTGGAGAGCCTCGTCCTCCGCCAGCCACCCTTCGGTGAACTCGCGGGCACGCCGGACCGCCACACTGTCGTCGCCTGAGCTGATGCCAACCTCCTCGGATCGAGCGCCAGCCTAACGACAGGCCACAATGGGCCCATGCAAAGTTGGCGCGAGGCACCGCCGACGTGGACGGTGCTCGCGCTCTCCACCGCGATTGCCGGGGTTCTCGGCGGAGGGATCGGTGGGGCGATCTCCCACGGCAACGACGGCGGTGACAGCAGCCCCCACACCGTCACCATCGGCGCGCCCGCAACCAAGCCCGTCTCGTCGAGTGGCGCGACGATCGGTTCAGTCGCGGATGTGGCCGCGAAAATTCTGCCGAGCGTGGTCTCGATCGAGGTCAGGACCGACCAGGGTGGCGACACCGGTTCGGGCATCGTCATCAGCAAGTCCGGCTACATCCTCACCAACAACCATGTGGTGCAGCCGGCGACCACAGGGGGCAAGCTCAGCGTCGTCTTCCCGGACAAGAAGTCGGTGTCGGCCGAGATCATCGGCCGGGACAAGGTCAGCGACCTCGCCGTCATTCGCGTGCACGGCGTGCGCGGGCTGCAAGCCGCGCAGCTCGGCTCGTCGGGCTCGCTGGCCGTCGGGGACCAGGTGGTCGCAGTCGGCTCGCCGTTGGGCCTCGCCGGCACTGTGACGAGCGGCATCGTCAGTGCGCTCGACCGACCCGTCGAAGCGGGCGACCTGGCCGGCAACACCGACGACATCATCGACGCGATCCAGACCGACGCGGCGATCAACCCCGGCAACTCCGGTGGTCCGCTGGTCGACTCCGCCGGCCGCGTCATCGGGATCAACTCGGCCATCGCGACGTTGTCCGGCGGGCAGGTCTTCGACAGTGGTCAGGGCGGCAGCATCGGCCTGGGCTTCGCGATTCCCATCGACCAGGCCAAGCGCATCGCCAGCCAGCTCATCGAGCAGGGCTACTCCACCCACGCCA
Source organism: Frankiaceae bacterium (assembly GCA_025929315.1). Classification (GTDB taxonomy): domain Bacteria; phylum Actinomycetota; class Actinomycetes; order JAFAQI01; family JAFAQI01; genus DATBDO01. Next base: position 5,094 of record JAICMI010000128.1, on the reverse strand, counting down.
TCATCGGCGTCACCCTGCAGGCGAGGTTCACCGGCAACGGTGCGCGCATCGGCAACCCGCGCGGGGGCGCCGCCGTGCAGCCGGGTGGTCCGGCCGACCACGCCGGCCTCGAAGACGGGGACGTCATCGTCGAGGTCGACGGCCAGCGGGTCACCACCGCCGACGAGCTGATCGTTGCGATCCGCAAGCGCGTTCCCGGTGCACGCCTCACAATCGTCTATGTGCGGGACGGCGCTCGCCACACGACCGTGGTGACACTCGGCTCGGCCAGAAGCGACTGAGCCGATGTTCGACCATTTGGGCTGGAGCGAGCTGATCGTGCTGGCGATCGTCGGGCTGATCGTGCTCGGCCCCGAGCGACTGCCCAAGGCCGCGAGTGACGCCGCAAAGATGCTTCGTCAGCTGCGCAGCATGGCCCGCAACGCCACCGCCGACATCAAGGCCGAGCTCGGACCCGAGATGGCCGACCTCGATCTGGCGTCCCTGCATCCACGGCGCATGCTCTCGGATGCGTTCTGGGACGACGACGACAAGCCGGTGGTTCCGGCGGCTGCGACGTACGCACCGCTGACGCCTGGCGAGGCCCCGCCCTACGACCTGGACGCCACCTAGCGATGTGGCATTGCTATTGCTCTAACCCAAGCAATGTGGCGTTGCTACGGCTCTAACCGCAGCAATGCCACATTGCTGGTCAGCTGACGGGAGTCAGTGTCAGCGGACGGCCGACCAGCGAACGCGTTCGGGTGCCGATCTCGCGCGCGATCTTGGTGAGGACCACGGCTGCCGGCGCATTCGGATCTGCCACGACGATCGGTGTGCCCGCGTCGCCGCCTTCGCGCAACCGCGGGTCGATCGGCACCGAGCCCAGCAACGGGACAGGTGCACCGATGAGCGCGCTGAGCGAGTCCGCGACCTGTTGGCCGCCGCCGGCGCCGAACACGTCGACGATCTCGCCGCAGTGCGGACACGGCAGGCCGGCCATGTTCTCGATGACGCCGGCCACTCGCAGCCGGGTCTGCACCGCGACAGAACCCGCGCGCTCGGCGACTTCGCGCGCCGCGCGCTGCGGCGTCGTCACGACGATCACCTCGGCGGTCGGCAGCAGAGTCGCGGTCGACAGTGCCACGTCGCCGGTGCCCGGCGGCAGGTCGAGCAGCAGGATGTCGAGGTCGCCCCAGTAGCCGTCAGAGAGGATCTGCTCGAGCCACTTGTGCAGCATCGGCCCGCGCAGCGCGATGGCGCGGTTGTCGGGGACGAACATGCCGGCGGACAGCAGCTTCACGCCGTGGCCCTCGGGCGGGATGATCATGCCGTCGACAGCAGCCGGCTTGGACTCGATGCCGAGCATGCGTGGCAACGAGTAGCCGTAGACGTCTGCGTCGACCACGCCGACAGTCAGGCCCTGCTGGACCATCGCCGCGGCCAGGTTGACGGTCGTCGATGACTTGCCGACTCCGCCCTTGCCGCTCGCGATGGCGAAGATGCGTGTCAGCGAACCCGGCTCGGCGAACTGGATCGTCCGAGTCTTCTGGCCGCCCTGAAGCGTCGTACGAAGGGCGGCGCGCTGCTCGTCCGACATGACGTCGAGGTCAACTCGGACACCGGTGACTCCAGCCACCTTTGACACGGCGGCAGTCACGTCGGACGTGATGCGGTCACGCAGCGGACAGCCCTGCGTGGTCAGGTAGATGCCGACGTCCACGGATCCGTCGTCGGACACGTCCACCGACTTGACCATCCCCAGATCGGTGATCGGACGATGGATCTCCGGGTCGGAGACGGTGGCGAGGGCGGCGTGAACGGCGTTGACGTCAACGGAACTCATGGTGAGTCCAGAGTACGTCGGGCGGTCAGCCGACCTGGGCGCTCCGGGTCACGAGAGCGAGCAGACGCTCCCTGAGCACGGTCGGGTCGACCGGGGTGCGCAGCAAGTCGTTGGCGCCGGCGTTGCGTGCTTCGTCCTCCACGTCGCTGTGCAGATCGGCAAGAAGCATCATCGGCAGCACCGAAGTCCGAGCTTCGGTACGCAGCAGCCGGATCAGGTCGCCGCCGCTCAGGTCCGGCAGGGAGTGCTGGACCAGGATGCCGTCATAGCCACCGCCGGCGGCTTTTTCGATGCCGTCGCCCGCAGTGCTCACCTCGTCGACCTCGACGATGCCGGCCAGCACGCTCGTGACGTGCGACCTGGACTCGGGGTCGGAGTCGACCAGCAGCACACGGGGCAGCGCGTCATCGGACGCGGCTGCGGCTTCGTTCCCTCTCGGCGTAGTCGGCGTGCGGCACCAGGGGCACACGCGCCATTCAGGCTCGAGCTGGCGATCGCAGTGACCGCAGTGACCGCGGTCGATGCCGGCGGCGCACCACGGGCAGGCGACCATGTCGGATTCCAAGGCACCGCCGCAGGCGTTGCAGTGCAAACCGCTGGCGGAGTCGACCTGGGTGACTCGCAGCACCTCTTCGAACGTCGTCAGTCCGGCGTTGGCCTTGCCGATCGCGCAGGCACGCAGAGTCTGCATGCCCTCGGCGGCGGCGGCCGCCGCAACAGCACCCTCGTTGGGTGTCGACATCAGCACGGCACGCATGGCGGCCGTTACCGGCCGCACCTCGAAGAAGTCGTGCCGGCCGCGGTAGCCGGTGCCGGCGCACTCGTTGCAGCCCGCGCCGCGACGTGGTGTGGCGTTGGCGAGGTCGTCGGCGTCGATGCCGAGCGTCGCCATGATCCGGTCCGGCGGCGTGTAGGTCTGGGCACACGAGTCGCAGACGCGTCGTACGAGTCGCTGCGCCACCACGAGGGTGAGCGAGGACGCGACCAGGAACGGCTCGACGCCCATGTCGACGAGTCGCGTGAGCGCCGCGGGAGCGCTGTTGGTGTGCAGCGTGGTCAACACTTGGTGGCCGGTGAGCGAGGCCTCGAGCGCGAGCTTTGCCGTTTCGCTGTCTCGCACCTCACCGACGAGGACGACGTCCGGGTCCTGCCGGAGCACCGAACGCAGACCGCGCGAGAACGTCATGCCGGAACGCTCGTGCACCTGCACCTGGGTGATGCCGGTCACGCCCATCTCGACCGGGTCCTCGAGGGTGACGATGTTGCGGTCCGGAGTCTTGATGTGCTGGATCGCGCTGTAGAGCGTCGAGGTCTTGCCGGAACCCGTCGGACCGGTGATGAGGATCAGGCCCTGCGGCGAGACCAGCGCGCCGAGCAGCGACTCGAGCTGCTTCTCACCCATACCGATCTTGGTCAGCGGCGGGATCGAGTCGGCTCGGGACAGCAGCCGGACGACGACCTTTTCGCCGTGAATGTTCGGAAGCGTGCTGACGCGAGCGTCGATCAGCGCGCCCTCGATCTGCAGACGCGTGCGGCCGTCCTGCGGCACCCGGCGCTCGGCGATGTCGAGGTTGCTCATCACCTTGATGCGGCTGATGATGCCGGCGGCCGCCGAACGCGGCGCGTTCATCACGTCACGCAACAGGCCGTCGACGCGGTAACGGACGCGCACCTGGGTGGCCTGCGGTTCCACGTGGATGTCGCTCGCGCGCAGGCGGACTGCGTCGGCGAGGATCGAGTTGACCAGCCGGACGGTCGGCGCGTCGCCGTAGGAGGAGTCGTCGTCCTCCGGCTCGTCGATGGCGTCGTCGATCTCCTCGAGCATGCTCGCGACGTCGGCGTTGTCGTCCGACAACGACCAGATACGTGTCAGCAGGTCGCGGATCTGATTGGCGCTGGCGACGACGATGCGCAGGTCGTTGATGCCCGCATAGAGCTTCACGTCGTCGATCGCAAGGACGTTCGTCGGGTCGGCGCAAGCGAGCGTGACCTGCCCGTTGTCGTCGCGGGAGACCGGTACGACGAGGTGGCGCTCGGCAACCGCGCGGGGGAGCATCCGGGTGATGTCGGTCTGCAACGGCAGGCTGCCGAGGTCGACCAGGTCGAGCGACAGCGCACCCGCCAGCGCAGCGGCGATCTGTCGCTCGCTCGCGAAGCCCATGTCGACCAGCACCTGGCCGAGCCGTACGCGGCGACGCTCACGCGCTGCTTCCCGCTGGGCCTCGAGGGCAGCCTCGAGCTGCTCTTCGGTGACGGCGCCTTGCTCGACGAGTACCTCGCCCAGCCGGCGACGAGCAGTCCGGGTCGCGGGAGGAGAGCTCACGTCTCTTTCTTCGGGCGAAGGTTCACCCAGATTGAGTAGTCCGTTAGGACCGGTTAGTGGAACCACTTTCGGCTTCGTCCTCACCTGAGCGCGGCGCCAGCTCCTCGAGCAGGCGTTGGAGCTCCCCCCGCAGGTAGTCCCGGGTCGCCACCTCCCCGAGGGCAACCCGCATTGCCGCAATCTCGCGGGCCAGGTACTCGGTGTCCGCGATCGAGCGCTCGTTGAGCGAGCGGTCGTGCTCGTACTGCACCCGGTCGCGGTCCGCCTGCCGGTTCGCCGCCAGCAGGATCAGCGGAGCGGCGTACGACGCCTGAAGGGAGAGCAGCAGCGTAAGGAGCGTGAACTTGTTGCTGAACTCGTCGAAGCGCAGACCACCGGGCACGACGATGTTCCACAGGATCCAGCCCGCGATGAACAGCGACATGTAGCCGATGAACCGCCACGTGCCGAGGAACCGGGCGACCCGCTCCGAGAGCCGGCCGAAGGTGTCCGGGTCGTAGCGCGGCAGCGGGAGGCCAGGACGGACGTCGCGCGGCTGGTCGAGTCGCTGCCGCGCGCGCCCCACACGCGCCACGGGCGGCCTCCCCGGCGGGTCGCTCGCGCCAGTCCTCGGGAAGCAAGTGGTCGAGCACGTCGTCGACGGTGACCGCGCCGAGCAGGTGGTCGGCGTCGTCCACGACCGGTACGGCGACGAGGTTGTAGGTCGCGAGGTAGGACGTCACTTCGGGCAGGCCGACGTCGGGCCCGAGCGGGTCGATGTCGCGGTCGGCGACCCCCGACACCAGCGTGCTGGGCGGCTCGCGGAGGAGCCGCTGGATGTGCCCGATGCCGAGGTATTTTCCGGTCGGTGTGTCCGTCGGCGCGCGGCAGACAAAGACCTGCGCCGCCAGCGCCGGCGTCAGTTCCGGGTCACGCACCCGCGCCAGCGCTTCGGCGACGGTCGCGT
>JAICMI010000055.1 GCA_025929315.1 Frankiaceae bacterium | reverse complement strand
GCGGCGATGCTCGGCCAGCCCGTGTCGATGCTCATCCCGCGCGTCGTCGGCTTCAAGCTGTCGGGCGAGCTGCCGGAAGGTGCGACCGCGACGGACCTGGTGCTGACGATCACCGAGATGCTGCGCAAGCACGGGGTGGTCGGCAAGTTCGTCGAGTTCTACGGACCCGGCGTCGCCGCGGTGCCGCTGGCAAACCGCGCGACGATCGGCAACATGTCGCCGGAGTACGGCTCTACCTGCGCGATCTTCCCGATCGATGACGAGACGCTGACCTACCTGCGGCTGACCGGTCGGTCCGACGAGTCAGTCGCGCTCGTCGAGGCCTATGCCAAGGAGCAGGGTCTCTGGCACGACCCCGACGGTGAGCCCGACTACAGCGAGCGGCTGGAGCTCGATCTCGGCACGGTGGAGCCGTCGCTCGCAGGGCCGAAGCGTCCGCAGGACCGGGTCGCATTGAAGAGCGCCAAGGACAGCTTCCGCGACGCGCTCAAGAACTACACGAACGACAACGGCAACGGCAACAGCGCCAACGAGGCGTCGAAGGAGTCGTTCCCGGCCAGCGATCCGCCCGCGGTCAGCCACGACGGCGAGCACGACGCTCCCGCGGGTCAGCCGGCGAAGCAGGACGCGGGGCGGGCGAGCAACCCGGCCAAGGTCACGGTCGGCGGCGAGGAGTTCGAGCTCGACCATGGCGCCGTCGTCGTCGCCGCCATCACGTCGTGCACCAACACGTCCAACCCCTTTGTCATGGTCGGCGCGGGCCTGCTCGCCAGGAACGCCGTTGAGCGCGGCCTGACCCGCAAGCCCTGGGTGAAGACCTCGCTCGCACCGGGCTCAAAGGTCGTCATGGACTACTACGACAAGGCCGGGTTGACGCCCTACCTCGACAAGCTCGGCTTCGGTCTCGTCGGCTATGGCTGCACGACGTGCATCGGCAACAGCGGTCCGCTGATCCCCGAGGTCTCGCAGGCGGTCAACGACAACGACCTCGCGGTTGTGTCGGTGCTGTCCGGCAACCGCAACTTCGAGGGCCGCATCAACCCCGACGTGAAGATGAACTACCTCGCGTCGCCGCCGCTCGTGGTGGCCTACGCACTTACCGGTTCGATGGACGTCGACCTCCTCAACGACCCGATCGGTCAGGACAGCGACGGCAAGGACGTCTTCCTTGCTGACATCTGGCCGTCTCCGCAGGAAGTGTCGGAGATTGTCGCGTCGTCCGTGCAGTCGAGCGGCTTCTCCTCGTCGTACAGCGACGTCTTCGCCGGTGACGAGCGCTGGCAGGGACTCGACGTCCCGACCGGCGACGCGTTCGAGTGGGACTCGGCCTCGACCTATGTACGACGTCCCCCCTACTTCGACGGCATGGACAAGGAACCCGTCGGCGTCGAGGACATCACCGGCGCGCGCGTGCTCGCGATGCTCGGTGACAGCGTCACGACCGACCACATCTCTCCCGCCGGCTCGATCAAGACCGACTCGCCCGCAGGTTCTTATCTCACCGACCACAACGTCGAGCGCAAGGACTTCAACTCCTACGGCTCGCGTCGTGGCAACCACGAGGTGATGATCCGCGGCACGTTCGCCAACATACGGTTGCGCAACCAGCTCGCGCCCGGCACCGAAGGTGGCGTCACCCGGCACCTGCCGGACGGCGAGGAGATGTCGATCTACGACGCGGCGGAGAAGTACGCCGCCGAAGGCGTGCCGCTGGTGATCCTCGCGGGCAAGGAGTACGGCTCCGGCTCATCACGTGACTGGGCGGCCAAGGGCACGATGCTCCTCGGTGTCCGCGCGGTCCTCGCCGAGTCCTACGAGCGGATTCACCGGTCCAACCTGATCGGCATGGGTGTGCTGCCCTTGCAGTTCAAGGACGGCGACACCAGGGAGTCGCTGGGACTCACCGGTGAAGAGGTCTTCGAGATCACCGGCCTGGCCGGCCAGGACAAGCTGCGGCGGGAGATCAGCGTCAAGGCCGCCGACTCGGCCGGCAATGTCCGGGAGTTCACTGCGACAGTGCGGATCGACACTCCCGGCGAGCAGGAGTACTACCGCCACGGCGGCATCCTCCAGTACGTCCTGCGGTCGCTGCTCTAGATGGATCTCGGACTCGACGGGCGCGTCTACGTCGTCACGGGCGGGACCAAAGGTCTCGGCCGGGCGACCGCCGATGCGCTCGTCGCCGACGGCGCACGGGTCGTTGTGTCGTCACGGTCACAGGAGTCCGTGGACGCCGCCCTGGCCGCTCTCGGCGACAACGCACGTGGCCTGGCTGCGGACAACGCCGACCCTGCGACCGCTGAAAGGGTGGCCCAGCTTGCACTCGACACCTGGGGCCGGCTCGACGGCGCGCTGATCAGTGTCGGCGGCCCGCCCGGGACCAACCCGCCCAACGCGACCGACGCTCAGTGGCGGGAAGCCTTCGAGTCGGTGATGCTCGGCGCGATCAGGGTCGCCCGGACGATCGTCAGCCACCTCGAGGACGGCGGAGCCGTCGGCCTCGTGCTGTCCACGTCGGTCAAGCAACCGGTCGCCGGCATCGAGATCAGCAGTGGCCTGCGGCCGGGTCTCGCCATGTGGGCCAAGCATCTCGCCGACGAGATCGGGCCACGGGGCATTCGCGTCTTCTCCCTGTTGCCGGGGCGCATTCTCACCGACCGGATCACGTCGCTCACGCCCGATGCCGAGGCCCGCGCGCGCATGTCGGAGAACATCCCGCTGCGGCGGATGGGCGATCCCGAGGAGTTCGGTCGCGTCGGCGCGTTCCTCCTCTCCCCCGCCGCGTCCTACGTGACGGGCGTCGTCGTACCCGTCGACGGCGGCGCGCTGCGCTCGCTTTGAGTACTGTTTTAGCCGTGGACGTCGTCACGAGACACAACGTGACCGTCCGGGGCCGAGACGCTGGTCCGCCCATGCTTTTTGCCCACGGGTTCGGCTGCGACCAGAACATGTGGCGCTTCGTGGCCCCCGCCTTCGAGAGCGACCACAAAGTCATCCTGTTCGATCACGTCGGTGCGGGTCGGTCCGATCTCAGCGCCTACGACCCCGAGCGCTACTCGACTCTCGCCGGCTACGCCGGGGACGTCATCGCGATCTGCCGAGCGCTCGACCTCAAGGATGTCATCTACGTCGGGCACTCCGTCTCCGCCATGATCGGAGTGCTGGCCGCTGTGCGGGCACCCGAGCTGTTCGCCAGGCTCGTGCTCGTCGGACCGTCGCCCCGTTACATCAACGACGACGGCTATGTCGGGGGCTTCGACCGGTCCGCGATCGACGAGCTGCTCGACTCGCTCGACAGCAACTACCTGGGATGGTCGACGGCGATGGCCCCGGTGATCGTGGGCAACCCGGACCGCCCCGAGCTCGGTGAGGAGCTCACGGAGAGCTTCTGCCGCACCGATCCCGACATCGCCCGCCGCTTTGCGCGGGTGACGTTCCTGTCGGACAACCGCGAGGACTTGGCGAACGCGACGACGCCGGCCCTCGTCCTGCAGTGCGCGAACGACGTCATCGCCCCCGTCCAGGTCGGCGAGTATGTCCGCGACGCCATGCCAAATGCGACGATGACCATGCTCAACGCAACCGGGCACTGTCCCAACCTGTCTTCGCCCGAGGAGACCGTGAGCGCGATCCGACAGTTCCTCGGCAGCTCCGTCCCGGCCCAGGCGTGACTGCTGCCGGCGCTGACGCACTCGAGGCGTTCTACGACGCTCTGGTCGACGACGACCCGCAAGAGCTCTACGACCGCGCGCCTTGCGGCTACCTGTCCACCACGCCAGACGGGGTCATCGTCAAGGTCAACCAGACCTTCTTGACTCTCACCGGCTACACCCGCGCAGACCTGGTCGGCGAGCGGACGTTCGCGGAGCTCCTGTCGCCGGGCGGCCAGATCTACCACGAAACCCACTTCGCCCCGTTGCTCCGGATGCAGGGCCGAGCCCGCGAGATCGCGCTGGACATCGTCAGAGCCGACGGCAGCCGGCTCCCGGTCCTGGTCAACGCCGTTCTCGAAGAAGGCACGGACGGAGCCCCGCGAGTGATCCGCACAGCGGTGTTCGATGCCACCGACCGCCGGGAGTACGAACGAGAGCTCTTGCGCGCGAAGGCACGCGCCGAAGAGTCCGAAGCGCGCGCGCGTGCACTTGCCCAGACCCTGCAACAGACCTTCATCCCTGCGACACCTCCGGCGATTCCCGGGCTCGCCATCGCTACGGCCTATCGACCGGCCGGCGACGGCTCAGAGGTCGGCGGCGACTTCTTTGACGTCTTCCAGCTGCGCGATGACACCTGGGTCGTCGCCATCGGGGACGTGCGCGGCAAAGGCGTAGAAGCGGCCGTTGTCACCGCGCTGGCCCGGCACACCTTGCGAGCGGCAGCCGCGGCCGAGCGCTCACCGTCAGCGTTGTTGCGCGTGCTCAACGACGTCCTGCTGCGAGAGGAAACCGAGAGGTTCTGCACGGTCGCCTGCCTGGAGCTGACGAAGGTGGCCGAGGGTTGGCAAGCCCTCGTGGCGTGCGGTGGTCATCCACTGCCGCTGCTGCGGAGATCCGGAACGTCGCCCCGCCCGGTCGGCGCACCAGGCACGCTCCTCGGTGTGTTCCCGGAGCCGGATCTCGTTGACACGCAGGTCTACTTGGAGCCGGGCAGCGTCCTCTTTCTCTACACGGACGGCGCGACCGAAGCGAGAAAGGGTGGCGAGCTTTACGGCGACGAGCGGCTGCTCGCGACCGTGGCCGCCGCCGGACCGGCCGCGCCCGACGTCATCGACGCCGTGCTGCATGACGTGTTGACCTATCAGGCCGGACAGTCCCGCGACGACATTGCTCTGGTCGCCCTCGGCGTGCCCGGATGAAGATCGTCGCGCGCAGCGAGTCGGCGCGCGGCGAGCTTGTGCTCCGCAAGGACGACGAAGGGCACTTCGAAGTCATCAGCAACGGCGTGTTCCTGATGGACACCCGCAACGGCCGCTCCGAACGGCTGCTCGTCACCGCCGCGCTGGATGCCCATCCCGCGCCTCGGTCGCTGCTGATCGGCGGCCTCGGCGTCGGCTTCTCCCTCGCCGCCGCCGTGCCGGACACCCGACTGGAACGGATCACCGTCGCCGAGATCGAGCCGACGATCGTCGACTGGTATGAACGCGAACTCGGAGGCACCGCGCAACAGGATCCACGCGTGACCATCCGCATCGGCGACGTGGCTGACCAGAGCGGAAGCTACGACGTCATCTGCCTCGACGTCGACAACGGTCCCGACTGGACAGTCACCGAAAGCAACTCATCCTTGTACGACGACGCCGGCACGGCACTGCTGGCAAGTCGGCTCACGCCCGGCGGTGTGCTCGCGGTGTGGAGCGCACACCACGTGCCGTCGTACGAGGACCTGTTGCGCCGGTATTTTCCAGTGGTGCGTGTGTTGACGGTCGATGTCCCGCGTGGCGAACCCGATGTCGTCTATGTCGCTGTCAAGGCTTGAGGACGACCTTGACCATCCCGTCCTGCTTCTTCTGGAACGTCTCGTAGGCCTGCGGCGCCTCGTCAAGCGGCAGCTCGTGCGTGGCAAAGGTGTCGACGCCGAGCGGATCGTCGTCGTTCAGCAGCGGCATGATGTCCTCGACCCAACGCTTGACGTTGGCCTGCCCCATGCGCATCTGGATCTGCTTGTCGAACATCGTCAACAGCGGCATCGGATCGGCCATGCCGCCGTACACGCCGGAGAGCGAGATCGTGCCACCGCGTCGGACGATGTCTATCGCGGAGTAGATCGCCGAAAGCCGGTCGACACCTGCTTTCTCCATCATCGGCTTTGCCAGTGCGTCCGGGAGCAGTCCTACGAGCTGCTGCGTCAGCTTGGCGACAGGGGCTCCGTGCGCCTCCATGCCCACCGCGTCGATCACGGAGTCCGGGCCTCGACCGTCGGTGAGATCACGGATGGCGTCGCCGAGGTCCTTCTCGTGCTCGCGCAGGTCCACGGTTTCGATGCCACGCGAACGCAGCCGGTCGAGCCGCTCGTCCACGAGGTCCACACCAATCACTCGCTGGCCGTGGTGGTGGGCGATCCGGCTCGACATGTCGCCGATCGGGTCCAGCCCGAGCACGACGACGGTGCCGCCCTTGGGCACGCCGGCATACTCAACGGCCTGCCACGCGGTCGGGAGCACGTCGGACAGGTAGACGAAGCGGGAGTCCGGCGGCCCCTCCGGCACCTTGATGTGCGTGAACTGGGCCTGCGGGACCCGCAGGTACTCGGCCTGGCCACCGGCCACCTGGCCGTAGAGCTTCGAATAGCCGAAGAGGGCAGCGCCGCTGCCGTGCTCCCGCACCTGAGTCGTCTCGCACTGCGTGTAGAGCTCCTGGTTGCACATCCAGTCGGTTCCTGGACCTGCGGATCCGGGACGTTGTCCACGCTGACGTTTCGCTTTCCCTGCCAAGTGACTGCACGCATACGGGTCACGGTGCCCGCTCTGAGAGCGAGCAAAGTAGCTCCGAGGTGAGTTATGCGGGCAGGGTGTCGCCGGTGATGTCCTCGACCCGTGGCTCGGCCTGCCCCTCGAACTGCGTGCGGTAGAGCTCTGCGTAGAGGCCGCCGGCCGCGACGAGCGACTCGTGGGTGCCGCGCTCGACGATCCTGCCGTCGTCGACGACGAGGATCTGGTCTGCCTCGCGAACGGTGGAGAGCCGGTGCGCGATGACCAGCGACGTGCGGCCGACGAGCGCTGCTTTCAGCGCCCGTTGCACCGCCACCTCCGACTCACTGTCCAGGTGGGCCGTGGCCTCGTCCAGTACGACGATCGACGGCGCCTTGAGCAGCAGTCGCGCGATCGCGAGGCGTTGCTTCTCGCCACCGGACATCCGGTAACCACGGTCGCCGACCAGGGTGTCGAGCCCGTCGGGCAGCACCCGAACCAAGTCACCGATGTGTGCGGCGTCAACTGCCCGCCACAAGTCGTCCTCGGTCGCCTCGGGCCGCGCATAGAGAAGGTTGTCGCGGATCGTCTCGTGGAACATGTGGGCGTCCTGCGTGACGACGCCGACCGCGTTGCGCAGCGAGTCGAGAGTGACGTCACGCACGTCCTGCCCGCCGACGCGGACGGAACCATCCTGGACGTCGTACATGCGAGTCACCATCTGCGAGATCGTGGTCTTGCCCGCGCCAGAGGGGCCGACGAGTGCGACCAGGTGACCGGGTTCGGCGCGGAACGAGACGTCGAACAGCACTTGCTTCTCTGGCGTGTTGTCGAGGACGGCGACGGACTCGAGTGACGCCAGCGAAGTCTCGGCCGCGGTCGGATAGCGGAAGCTCACGTGATCGAACTCGATCGTCGACTCGTTGCCGAGCATCTGCGGGAGCTCGACCGCGTCATCCTTGTCAGTGATCGACGGTGGCAGGTCGAGGACTTCGAAGACGCGGTCGAACGACACGAGCGCCGTCATCACGTCGACCTGGACGTTGGACAGTGCGGTGATCGGACCATAGAGCCGGCTGACATAGGCCGCGAGCGCGACGATGGTTGCGACCTTGGCCGCCTGCGAGCCGCCGAAGGCGCCGGCCGCCTGATAGCCGCCCATCCCGTAGACCAGCGCCGTGCCGAGTGCTGCCACCAGCGTGAAAGCCACGAAGAGGACCCGCGCGAACATCGCCTGCTGGATGCCGATGTCGGCAACGCGGCGCGCCTTGGTCCGGAACATCTTGTCCTCGTCCGCGGGCCGACCGAACAGCTTGACGAGCAGGGCACCGGCGACGTTGAAGCGTTCGGTCATCTGCGTCGACATCTCGGCGTTGAGTGAGTAGGCCTCCCGCGTCAGCTTCTGCAGCCGCGTGGACATCAACCGTGCCGGGATGATGAACAGCGGGATCATCGCCAAGGCAAGCACGGTGATCTGCCAGGACAGGAACATCATCGCGATGAGCACCAGGGTCACGCTGATGATGTTGCTGACGACGTTGGAGAGCGTCCCCGTGAACGCCTGCTGCGCACCGAGGACGTCGTTGTTGATCCGGCTGATCAAGGCGCCGGTCTGGGTGCGTGTGAAGAACGCGAGCGGCATGCGCTGGATGTGCCGGAACACCGCCGAGCGCATGTCGTAGATCAGACCTTCGCCGATCGAGGCGGAGAACCACCGCATCGCAAGGTTGACGACCGCGCTCACGAGTGCAAGACCGACCACGAGGAAGGCGAGCCCGACGACGACGTCGCGCTGGTGCTTGAGGACCGACTTGATGATGAGGCCGTAGATCCAGGGGTTGGCCGCCCCGACGACCGCATCGAAGACGACAAGCGCCAGGAACCAGACCAGCTGCCTCTTGTAGGACGCCGCGAAGCGGGCAATCCGCTTCATCGTCCCCGGCGGAAGTCGTCGTTCAGTGACCGACGAGTCGCGTCGGAACGAATGCATTACCTGCCAGCCAGCTGGCCCCATCGACATATGTGGTCAGACCTCCTAGGGAAGTCCAACACACGGGAGCGACAATTACTTCCTGTTAGAGCCCTAATGGCACGACCGCGTTGCAGTTGAGATCGCGGACGGCCGCCTCGCCGCCCAACGGCAGGTTGGGGTCATAACTGAGGCCGGAAACGACGCTGGAGACCGGACCGTTCTCGTTACCCGTGGCGCTGGCCGTGTCGTAGCAGGTCGCTTGGGTCCACGGCCCGGTGAAGGCCTTTGCCTTGGCAACGACGTCGTGCTCGTCCTGCGGGAGAAGCCAACCTCGCTTCACCGACGATGACCGTGCCGTTGAACTTCGCCGGATCGCGACGATTCCTGCCGGGCCATTGCGCGTGGCTGTCGCTAGAACGACAGCCATCCGCAATGGGTCAGGTGAACGCGCTGATGCCGGTCAGTGCGCGGCCGATCAGCAGCTTCTGCACCTGCGAGGTGCCTTCGTACAAGGTCGTGACGCGTGAGTCGCGGAGCAGCTTGCCGACGACGAACTCGTCGACGTAGCCGTAGCCGCCGTGCACCTGCACCGCGGCGTTGGCCGCACGCACGCACATCTCCGACGCATAGAACTTGGCCATCGAGGCCGCCAACGTGTACTTCTCGCCACGCATCTTCAGGTCGGCGACCCGCCAGGTCAGCAGCCGGGCCGCCTCGACCTCGACTGCGGTGTCAGCGATGAGCTCCTGCACGAGCTGGAAGCCCGCGATCGGCTTGCCGAACTGCTCGCGTTGCTTGCCGTACGACGTCATCGCGTCGACCGCAGCCTGCCCGAGGCCCACGCACGATGCGGCTAGCGACATCCGGCCGTCGTCGAGTGCGGACAGCGCGATCTTGATGCCGTCGCCTTCCTGCCCGAGCAACGCCGAGGCCGGGACGACGACATCGTCCAGCGCGATCTCAGCGGTGTCGCAGGACCGCAGACCGAGCTTGCCGTGGATCGGCTTGGGGTTGAAGCCGGGGGTGTCGCACGGCACCAGAAACGCGGAGACGCCCCGCGCTCCGGGCCCACCGGTGCGCGCCATCACGAGCGCGACACCGGCGATGTCGCCGTTGGTGATGAAGATCTTGGACCCGTTGATGCGATAGGAGTCGCCCTCCTTGACCGCCGTCGACTCCAGCGCCGCCGGGTCAGACCCGTGGTCTGGCTCGGTCAGGCAGAAGCAGCCGAGCACCTCACCGGTTGCCATCCGCGGCAGCCATGCCTGCTTCTGGTCGTCGGTCCCCCACCGGTTGATCGAGCCGGCGACGAGACCGAGATGCACCGACATGAACGAGCGGACGTTGGCGTCACCGCGACCCAGCTCCTCGATGACGAGGCAGTAGGTGAGCGGGTCTGCGCCGCCACCTCCGTACTCCTCGGAGATGGTCAGCCCGATCCAACCGTCGCGCTTGAGGCCGTCGAGCGCCTCTTGCGGGAAGCGTTCCTCGCGGTCGTTGCGGATCGCGGTCGGTACGACGATCTCGTCGACCCACTCGGCGACCGCGCGTCGGGTCGCCTCCTGCTCAGGACTAAGTGCCAGATCCACCTGGAGCCTCTGTTAGCTAGAACCTTGGGCGAGCGCCTTGATGCGAGCCAGCTGGGCCGTGCGTTCGGCCAGCAGTTGGTCAGCATACGAACGCTGGTGCGCGCCCAGGAGCAGGGCCTTGGTGGCAGCCACGGCCTCGGCGGGCGAGCCGCAGATCGCGGCCGCGAGATCGTCGACCGACGACTGGACGTCTCCACTCGGTACGACGAGGTTGGCGAGCCCGATGTCGCCCGCCTCACCAGCGCCGATGCGGCGACCGGTGGCACAGATCTCGAGCGCACGCGCATAACCAACGAGATCGACGAGCACTTGCGTGCCCCCGAGGTCAGGAACCAGACCGAGGGACGGCTCCGCCATCGTGAACTGGGCGTCCTCAGCCGCGACCCGCAGGTCGCAGGCGAGAGCCAGCTGGAAACCGGCGCCGACGGCGTGCCCCTGCACTGCGGCGATGCTGATGAAGCGCGGGTCACGCAGCCAGGTGAACCCCGCTTGGTAGGACGCGATCAGATCGAGAAAGGCCTCGTCGCCCTGGCTGAGCTGCTGCGGCAGCGTGCCGAACATGCTGCGGTCGAGACCCGCGCTGAACGAAGGCCCTTCACCCGCGACGACGACGACGCGCACAGCGGCCGGCAGCTCCGCGCCGATCGCCGCCAACCGCGTCCAAGTCTCCGGCGTCTGCGCGTTGCGCTTGAACGGACGCGCGAGAGTGACGCGGGCGATCTGACCGTCGACGTCGTAGCGAACTCCCCCCGGATGAAGTTCGTGCTGTTGGTCCTGCTCGCTCAGGATGCCTTCCTGCCCCGCGTGGCGCCGCCGCGTCCTCGCAAGTTGACTCCCGACTCGCTCAGAATCCGGTGGACAAAACCATAGGACCGGCCCGTCGATGCAGCCAACGCCCGAATGCTTTCTCCGCCGTCGTACTTCCTGCGGAGATCTCCTGCCAGTCGATCCCGCTCAGTTCCGGTGACCCGACTGCCCTTCTTCAACTCCACCACCATGGCACCTCCGTCTCGAGCGCCGTCAGCCCCCATACGGGTGAAACCCGCGCCCGTCCTCGAATGGCATGCCATGAATGAGGAGAGAGCGAAACTTGCCCGCTAGTGATCACTCCTATCACCTTTGTCCACGGATGAATACCCGCGGTAGCCGGGCGACGTCGCTCAGTCGACGATCTCCGCAACCGTCATGAACGAACCGGGCGGCGCAATGCCCATAAAGTCCTTGCCGGCCTCTCGTCCGGGGTCCGACGACAGCGCCGCATTGAGCGCGTCCTCGTCGGCGAAGTAGATCTCGGTGATGAGGTGGTAGGCCGCGGGCGACCCCATGGGTCCCCCGGAAATCTTCGCCACCTCGGTGCGCTCGATGCCGGGCCAGCGGCCGACGATCGGCATGTGAACCTCGTGGTAGTGCTTGTCGAACGCGTCGGCGTCATCGGGCTTGCCATAGACGACAGTCAGCTTCACGGTCATGCCTGGAAACTAGACCTCGACGGTCAGGCGAGTGCGACGAGGTCGGCGAGGTCGGGGCTCCAGTGATCCTCGACGCCGTCCGGCAGCAACAACACGCGCTCCGGATGCAAGGCCTCTACAGCGCCCTCGTCGTGAGTGACGAGCACGATCGCGCCCTTGTAGGAACGCAACGCCGTCAGCACCTGCTCACGGCTCGCCGGATCGAGGTTGTTGGTGGGCTCATCAAGAAGCAGGACGTTTGCGCTTGACACGACCAGCCGCGCCAGCGCAAGTCGAGTCTTCTCGCCGCCGGACAACGTGCCGGCGGGCTGCTCCACGGTGTCGCCGGTGAAGTTGAACGAGCCGAGCACCTTGCGCTGCTCGACCTCCGGCAGGTTCGGGGCCACTGCGCCGAGGTTGGCGAGGACAGTCGCGTCGGGATCGAGTGTTTCGTGTTCCTGGGCGTAGTAGCCCAGCACCAGTCCGTGCCCTGGGCGCACCTCCCCGGTGTCCGCCGCCTCGACTCCTGACAGCAACCGCAGCAGCGTCGTCTTGCCGGCGCCGTTGAGACCGAGTACGACGACGCGGCTGCCCCGGTCGATGGCAAGGTCGACATCAGTGAAGACCTCGAGGCTGCCGTAGGACTTCGAGAGCTCGGCCGCGGTGAGCGGAACTCGGCCGCAGGGTGCGGGGTCCGGAAAGCGGATCCGGGCGACGCGGTCGCCGCGACGCTCTTCCTCGAGACCGCCGAGCAGGCGTTCGGCGCGTTTGATCATGCTCTGCGCAGCCGCTGCCTTGCTCGCCTTGGCACGCATGCGGTCGGCCTGGCCCATCAGCGCCGCAGCCTTCTTCTCGGCGTTGGCCCGCTCGCGCCTGCGTCGTCGTTCGTCGACCTCGCGCTGCTGCAGGTAGGCCTTCCAGCCGACGTTGTAGAGGTCGAGCACGGCACGGTTGGCGTCGAGGTGGAACACCTTGTTGACCACACGATCGAGCAAGTCCACGTCGTGGCTGATGACAACCAGCCCGCCGCCGTACGAACGAAGGAAGTCGCGCAGCCACACGATGGAATCGGCGTCAAGGTGGTTGGTCGGCTCGTCGAGCAACAGCGTGCGCGCGTCCGAGAACAGAATGCGCGACAGCTCGACGCGTCGGCGCTGACCGCCGGAGAGCGTACGAAGCGGCTGGCCGAGGACGCGCTCGGGCAGACCGAGGTTGGAGCAGATGCGATCGGCCTCTGCCTCGGCGCTGTAACCGCCGAGCGCGGTGAACTGCTCCTCGAGGCGACCGTAACGACGGATGAGCGCGTCGTCCTCGGGTCGTTCGGTGAGCTCGACCTGCGCCTTCTCCATGTCCCGCATGAGCTGGTCGATGCCGCGAGCTGACAGCACGCGGTCGCGGGCAATGGTGTCGAGGTCGCCGGTGCGGGGGTCCTGCGGCAGGTAGCCGACGGTGGATGTGCGGTCGACAGTGCCTGCGGCGGGGACGCCTTCGCCGGCGAGGATGCGGCAGAGCGTGGTCTTGCCGGCGCCGTTGCGGCCGACGAGACCGACCCGGTCGCCGGGACCGACACGGAAGGTTGCAGCGTCGAGCAGGAGGCGCGCGCCGGCGCGCACTTCAAGACCGGTTGCGGTCAACATCTCGGGACTCCCTGGCGGCAATTGATGGGCAGGCGACTCGACCCGCCGGCGATTGCGCCAGGCGGGCAGCCGAACCATCAGCTCGCCAACATCACCGAGACAGTCTACGACCGGCACGCCGTCCGGCCCGCCCCAACGGGCGGGGCGGGCCGGACCATGCGGTCAGACGCCGGTGGGGAAGGCTGCCCAGGCAGTCCTGCTCGCCGTGGCGACTACATCGCCGGTGGCGCCGTCGTGGACGATGAGCTTGATGGTGTAGCTCACGCCGAGCTGCACACCGAGGATCGTGAACTTGTCGCTCAACGGTGCGTTGGCCTCATCGCGCAGAACGTTGGTCGGGTCGAAGGTCTGGTAGACGAGGACGTCAAGCGTCACCGTGTGCTTGCTGTCACACGGCTTCACCTGGTAGTCCGCCGAGATGCTGGACAGCCCGGTGTCGCCCACGCCGGTGACTGACGAGGTCTTGAAGCTCTGGATCTGGCACGGCGTTGTCGTGGTGACCGTTGGGGAGATGAAGACGACCGTGTTGTTGATGTCCCCGCCGCCCTTGGCCGAGGCGGGCCCGGCGATTGAAAGAACTGCGACGACGCCGGTGGCAACCGCGAGCGCGCGGCGGTGGCCGCGCAGAAAGTGCTGGACGAACATTGCTGCTCCTAGAAGTCTTGGTGTCGCCGCTTCCCTCGCGGCCTGCGTGAAGACTCCTGGACGAACAGGGCGGCTGACCATTGGACGATGGTCGTAGCACCCGGGTGCAAACCCGGGCATTCTGCCTAGACGTTGAAGCCCAGCGCTCGCAGCTGTTCGCGACCGTCGTCGGTGATCTTGTCGGGGCCCCATGGCGGCATCCAGACCCAGTTGATCGCGTATCCCTCGCTGATGCCGTCAAGCGCGCTGGCGGTCTGGTCCTCAATGACGTCGGTGAGCGGGCACGCGGCCGAGGTGAGCGTCATATCGATGACGGCCTTGTTGTCGTCGTCGATGGACACGCCGTAGACGAGCCCGAGGTCCACCACGTTGATGCCGAGCTCGGGGTCGACGACGTCCTTCATCGCCTCTGTGACGTCATCGACGGTCGGTGCAGTCGTCTCAGTCATGTCGTCGATTCTCCCACTTCGCCGCGAGCCTGGCCGACCGCATCTCGCCAAGCCATCCACGCCAGCAACGCGCACTTGACGCGCGCCGGATATTTCGAGACGCCCGCGAAGGCGATTGCGTCCTCGAGCACGTCCTCGTCCGGCTCCAGCTGCCCTTTCGACTGCATCAGCTCGAGGAACTCGTCGTACGTCGATGTTGCACTGGCGAGGTCTTTGCCGATCACTAGGTCGGCCATGACACTCGCCGACGCCTGGCTGATCGAGCAGCCTTCGCTGTCGTAGGAGACGTCCTTCACCGTGTCACCGTCGAGCTGGACCCGCAGGGTGATTTCGTCACCGCACGTCGGGTTTAGGTGGCGCACCTCGGCGTCGAAGGGCTCCCGCAGCCCACGGTGGTGCGGGTTCTTGTAGTGGTCCAGGATGATTTCCTGGTACATGGAGTCGACCGTCATCGTGAGAAATAACGCCTAACGTGGTCGAGACCTTCCACGAGCGCGTCGATCTCGCCGGTCGTGGTGTAGAGGTGCACGGATGCTCGGGTCGTGGCCGGGACGCCGTAGCGCAGGCAGGCCGGCCGCGCGCAGTGATGGCCGACGCGGACGGCGACACCCAGCTCGTCGAGGAGTTGGCCGACGTCGTGCGGGTGGATGCCGTCGAGCGCGAACGAGATGGCTCCACCACGGTCTTCGGTCGTGGCCGGGCCGATGATGCGCAGACCCTCGACCCGTTGAAGCCTCTCCAGCGCATAGGCCGTCAGCTCGTGCTCGTGGTCGCGGATGGCGTCCATGCCGAGGTCGCTGAGGTAGTCAATCGCGGCGCCGAGGCCGACGGCCTCCGCGATCATCGGCGTACCCGCTTCGAACTTGTGCGGCAGCACTGCCCAGGTCGACCCGGCCATGGTGACCTCGTCGATCATCTCGCCGCCGCCGAGGAACGGCGGAAGCGAGTCGAGCAGCTCAGCGCGGCCCCAGAGCAGACCGATGCCGGTCGGTCCGCACATCTTGTGGCCGGTGAACGCGACCGCGTCGACACCGAGCGCCTGCACGTCGATGCCCATGTGCGGCACCGACTGGGAAGCGTCAAGCACGGTGATCGCGCCAACCTCTCGCGCCTTGGCGACGACGACGTCGACCGGGTTGACCGTGCCGAGCAGGTTGGACTGGTGGACGAACGCCACCACCTTGGTCTTGGACGTGATCGTCCGGTCGAGGTCAGCGAGGTCCAGCCGGCCGTCGTCGGTGAGACCGATCCACTTGAGCGTGGCGCCGGTGCGTTGCGTGGCGAGCTGCCACGGCACGAGGTTGGAGTGGTGCTCCATCTCGGTGACGACGACCTCGTCGCCTGCTGCCAGCGGGATGG
The DNA here is from genome assembly GCA_025929315.1 of Frankiaceae bacterium. Lineage (GTDB taxonomy): Bacteria > Actinomycetota > Actinomycetes > JAFAQI01 > JAFAQI01 > DATBDO01. The sequence goes on along the minus strand of JAICMI010000055.1, from coordinate 1,870 downwards.
TGCGGGCGAGGAGGTTGAGCGCCTCGGTGGAGTTCTTGGTGAAGATGACCTCGCGCCGGTCAGCAGCGTTGACGAACGACGCGACCTTGTCGCGTGCGCCTTCGTAGAGGGCAGTCGCTTCCTCAGCGAGAGTGTGGATGCCCCGGTGCACGTTGGCGTTGTGCTGCTCGTAGTAGTCGCGCATCGTGTCGAGCACTTGCTGTGGCTTCTGCGAGGTCGCCGCGTTGTCGAGGTAGACGAGGGGCACGCCGGGACGGACCTCGCGATCCAGGATCGGGAAGTCTTTGCGCACCCGGCTGATGTCATAGGCGAGCTTCGCCGCGGCGTCGAGCGTCATGTGTCGACCTTGGCCGGGCCGGCGCCCTTGACCCATTTGTCATAGCCCTCGGCCTCGAGGGTGTCGGCGAGCTCCGGACCACCCTCCTCGACGAACCGGCCACCGACGAAGACGTGCACATGCTCGGGCTTGATGTAGCGCAGGATGCGGGTGTAGTGCGTGATGAGCAGCGTGCCGGTGGTGCCCGCTTCGCGGACGCGGTTGACGCCGGCCGACACGACCTTGAGCGCGTCGACGTCGAGCCCGGAGTCGGTCTCGTCGAGGATGGCCACCTTGGGCTTGAGCAGCTCGAGCTGGAGCACCTCGAACCGCTTCTTCTCGCCCCCGGAGAAGCCTTCGTTGACCGAACGCTCTTTGAACGACGGGTCGATCGAGAGGTTCTCGAACGCCGCGTTGAGGTCCTTGACCCAGGTGCGGAGCTTGGGCGCCTCGCCCTCGATCGAGGTGACCGCCGTACGAAGGAAGTTGGAGACGCTGACGCCGGGGACCTCGACCGGGTATTGCATCGCGAGGAACAGACCCGCGCGGGCGCGTTCGTCGACCGTCATCGCGAGCACGTCTTCGCCGTCGAGGGTGACGCTGCCCTTGGTGACGTGGTAGCGCGGGTGGCCGGCGATCGAGTAGGCGAGCGTGGACTTGCCGGAACCGTTGGGGCCCATGATCGCGTGGGTCTCGCCCTGCTTGACGGTGAGGTCGACGCCCTTGAGGATCTCGCGGGCGCCGTCACCGGCGTCGACGCTGACGTGCAGGTCCTTGATCTCGAGCGTTGCCACTATGACTCCTTGAGCGAGACGAGAACGTCGTCGCCGTCGATCTTCACGGGGTAGGTGGGGACGGGACGGTTGGCCGGCAGCGCGATCGGCTGGCCGGTGCGCAGATCGAACCGCGACCCGTGCAACCAGCACTCGACGGTGCCGTCCTCCACCTCACCGTCGGAGAGGTTGACGTCGGCGTGTGAGCAGATGTCGGAGATCGCGAAGATCTCACCCTGCGTCTTCACGAGGCAGACGGGGACGTCGTCGATCTCGACGCCGATCGCGCTCTCGTCGCGGAGGTTGGTGATCGAGGCGGCGCGGACGTAGTCGCTCATTGCGCTGTCCTCGCGAGCTCGTCCTCGACGGCGGTCATGAGCTGTTTCTCGACGTCGGGGAGACCGATGCGCTCGATGATGTCGGCGAAGAACCCGCGTACGACGAGACGGCGTGCGCTGCCTTCGTCGATGCCACGCGACATCAAGTAGAAAAGCTGCTCGTCGTCGAAGCGGCCGGTCGCGCTGGCGTGGCCCGCGCCGACCACCTCGCCGGTCTCGATCTCGAGGTTGGGCACGGAGTCGGCCCGCGCGCCGTCGGTGAGCAGCAGGTTGCGGTTGAGCTCGTAAGTGTCGGTGCCATCGGCGTCCGCGCGGATGACGACGTCGCCGATCCAGACCGTGTGTGCCTTCTCGCCCTGCAAGGCGCCCTTGTAGGTGACGCGGCTCTTGCAGTGCGGCTGGTCGTGGTCGACCAGCAGGCGGTGCTCGAGATGCTGGCCGTC
>JAICMI010000145.1 GCA_025929315.1 Frankiaceae bacterium | reverse complement strand
GCGTTCCGTGCAGCGGTGGAGCGCGAGCTCGGTCTGCCCTACGAGCCCTACCGGACCGGCACGCACTTCGTCCGGCTCAGTGCGTATGCCGAGCAGCTCACGCGCTACCGCGATGTCTTCCCGTCGGAGCAGGTGCTCGTCGTCGGGTACGACGACCTGATCCGGCGTACACCCGGGACGCTCGCAAGGATCTGCCGGTTCCTCGGCGTCGACGACACGTTCCGGTTCGACACGTCCGTGCAGTACAACCCCTCCAGCGGAGAGCAGTCGTTCGTCGCTCGCATCGACCGGTTGGTGCGCCCCGCCTTTCCCTACCTGAAGAGGGCGCTGCCCGCCGCGGTCACCGGCCGGCTCGCACGCGGCCGGGCCCGGCTGCGTGCAGCCAGCCGCAGCGACGCTGCCCCACCGGTTCCGGCCGACCTGCGTGCCCGGCTGGATGCACATTTCGCGCCCGACCGGGACTGGCTGTCACGCGAAGCCGGCGTGACATTTGGCTCAGAAGATTGAGGCCCGACGAAGCCGTGACGGTGGGACCTGCCGCGACAGGGCCTCTTCGATCATCTGGGCGAGCGAATATCCAGGGTCACTCTTGAGCGCACGTTCGACCGCGATCGAGGCGACCAGACCGTTGCCGCGCATGTAGGCAGCCCATGCGTAAGCCGCGCACGCCGGCGCGTCGAGGGGCGGCACCGCGCGCACCGCGAGGTCGTGCAGCAACATCAGCATCGCGTCGGACCGGCCGGACGCTGCGCCGAGCAGCTTGTCGCGCACCTGCCAGTCGTGCAGCGCGACGATGAGCGTCGCGGCTTCGTCGTCGGTGATCGTGGCCGGCGGCGACTCGTAGCGAGCGCGAAGCTTGGCGGCCAACCTGCGCGCCTTGGTCCGAGCACGCTGCGGATCCAACGCCGCATGAGCGACCGCCGCCTGGTCGATGGCCCGCTCCATCGCCTCCGCGTGCTCGCCCGTCACGGGCTGGACAGTCGCAACGACCGACTCGCGGTCGGGCAGCACCACATCTCCGTTGAGAGCATGCGCCGCCGACAGCGAAAGGCTCGCTGAGGTCTCCTCACGCAGCTGCCCTTCGGGCGGGCAGCACCGTTCGTCGTCGCAGAGATAGGACCAGATGCGTTTGTCCGTGACCAGCCAGGCCTCGCGGACTCCCATCGGCATGTCCTTGACCAGGCGGTCGACGAGCTCACGCCGAGGCATCCCACGCTCGCTCGGCTCGTCGTCCGTGAAGACGAACACCATCACAGAGTCGGCGTCAGCAGCACGCATCCGCTCGACGAACATGTGCGCGACCTGGTCGTCGTACTCCTCAGGGATCAGGTCGAGGCGGAGAGTGAACTCCATCCGCTCTCGTGGTCCGTGCAAGGAGACCGCGACGATGCTCTCGGTCGGATTGAAGCCGAGCAGGTAAGGAACCGCGTCAACGAGCGCGTTGATCTCGTCGACTCTGACAACGATGGGTTCGCGTTCGGCAGACATGCGCTGACAGTCGCCTGGAAACCGGCGTTCGTCGCGACGACGGCCGTCGGCTGTGGAGAGGCTGGAGCCCTTGCCGGCCGGTGGATGACGGGGCTTACGGGCAGAGGGTCCGGGCCGCGCGGACGACCGAAGCGGCATAGTGCCCACCGAACAGCTGCGCATGCACGAGGAGTGGATGCAGCTGGTGCAGCGGGATGCGCTCCCGCCACCCGTCCGGGAGCGGTGCCACTTCCTGGTACGCCGACACGATCGCGTCGAGGTGCGGCGCCCCGAACAGCGCCAACATGGCCAGGTCGGTCTCGCGATGGCCACCGTGTGCACTAGCAGCGTCGACCAGCCATACCTGGCCATCAGCGGCCCACAACAGGTTGCCGCTCCACAGATCACCGTGGATCCGTGCGGGCGGTTCAGGAGGTCCGGCGAGAGAGGACAGCTCCGCGATGACGCGCTCGACCGCCTGCCGGATCTCCGTGCCCAGCCCGTCCAGATAGGGGCGGAGCCGGCACCCCGTGTAGAAGGTCGGCCAGTCGACGGCGGGCGTGTTGTCCAGCGGCAGCGGACCGACGAACCCGGCTGACTCGGCTCCGAACCGTGCGGGCTGGGCGGTGTGCATCACCGCGAGCCGACGTCCGAACTCTCGGGCCGTGGGCTCGGCAGGCCGACCGGGCTCGACCCACTCGGTGACGATGCACTCGTCCGTGACCTCCACCAAAGATGGCAGCGGCGGCCCGCCGCGAACACGGAGAAACTGCAGACCACGCGCCTCGGCTGCATAGAGCTCGGGATTCGCGCCGGGTTGGGTCTTGGTGAAGAAGCGACTCATGCGTCGACGTCGCTCCGCACGTAGTCCAGGAGTCCGCGGCAGGCCGACTCGATCATCGTCAGCACCTCATCGAAGCTTTCGTCTCCGCCGTAGTACGGGTCGGGCACGTCGCTACCGGTCGCGTTCGGATCGAACTCGCGCAGCAGTCGCACCTTGGCGCCGTCGTCGTTGCCCAGCATGCGCTGCAACGTGGTCACGTTTGCCTGGTCCATTGCGATCACGAGATCGCAGTCGTCGATCGACTGCGCCAGGAACTGGCGCGCGCGATGCGCGCTTCCGTCGTACCCATGTCGTTCCAGCACCGCGATCGTCCGGTGGTCAGCGCGCTCGCCGATGTGCCAGTCGCCCGTGCCTGCACTGCTGACCTCGACGCGGTCGGCCAGCCCCTCCTTGTCGAGCAGCGACCGCATGACCACTTCGGCGATCGGCGACCTGCAGATGTTGCCGAGACACACGAAGCAAATACGGAACGGCATGTTGGCAGGATGACGGTATGAAGATGGGCTTCGGCATCCCGGTATCCGGTTCGTGGGCCACACCCGCCAACATCCGCGAGATCTGCGGTCGAGCAGAGGAGCTCGGCTACGACTCGCTGTGGTCGTTCCAGCGCACGTTGTTCCCGGGGGGTGATCCGATTCCGATGCCATACCGGAGCGTCCACGATCCGATCGCGATCTCGGCCTACGTTGCCGGCTTCACCGAGCGAGCGCGCATCAGCATCGCGATCGTCAACCTGCCGTTCTATGCGCCGATCGTCCTGGCCAAAGCGCTGACGAGCATCGACATCGTCTCCGACGGCCGGCTGGACGCCGGGCTCGGTCTGGGCTGGAGTGCGGACGAGTTCGCCGCAGCCGGCACACCCATGGAGCGACGCGGGGCGCGTGCGGAGGAGTTCATCGCCTGCCTGCAAGCCATCTGGACGCAGGACCCGGTGACGTTCGAGGGCGAGTTCTACCGCGTGCCGCCGTCGTACGTCGACCCGAAGCCCCGGCAGCAGCCACATCCTCCGATCCTCCTCGGCGGCAACGCGGAGGCCGCTCTCGAGCGCGCGGGACGGCTCGCCGCCGGCTGGGTATCGGCCAGCCGGTTTGCCGCCGCGCAAGTGCCGGGTGCCGTCGAGATCGTCAAGACAGCGGCGCGCGAGGCAGGTCGCGACGCTGAGTCGCTGCGGATCATCATCCGCGCGGCCGTCAAGGTGCGCGAGGTCGACGACGACCTCCAGTTCACCGGCACCCTCGACAAGGTCAAGCGGGACTTCGCCGACTACGCGGCCGCCGGGGCGACCGAGCTGTTCGTCGACCTCAACTTCGACGAGCAGATCGGCAACCCGAATGTCGACGAAAGAGAGTCGATGCGCCGGGCGCACGACGCCCTCGAGGCCTTCGCCCCGTAGCCTCGAAGGCGTGTCCGACCAGCACCCGCGCACTCCCCGGCTGCGACCGATCGCGCCGGGCACGATCGCCGACAACGTGCGCGCCAGTGAAGGCATCTCCGACACCGAGCTCGTCTCCCGCTTGTACGAAGCCCTGGCGGCCCTCCCCGCTGAGGAACGCGCCGCCGCCGTCGTCGCCTTCGGGATGGGTGAGGGTCACGAAGGCGTGGCGATCGAGTTAGGTCTCGATCCCGATGACGCCGACGCCCTCACCCGCAACGCGCTGCAGCTCCTGCGCGGCGCCCTCGAAGACGTGGACCTCAACGACCCCGCGTTCTTCGGCAGGCTCGAACGTCGCAAAGGTCACCGCACAAGCGTCGACCCCGACCGCTGAGCCCGGAAACACGAAAGCCCCGGATTGATTTCCGGGGCTTCGCGCACCGACTCGCCAGGTCTGCCTCGCGGCACTGGTTCGCTCGAAGCGACAAAGGTTGGGACCGGGGGCCATGGATCGAGCCGGCGAACACCTTGCGGTGTCCTAGTCGACAACGGTAACGCACAGGAGATGATTCCGAGGTGACACGTCAAAATCGGCTGGCTCGGATCTTGATCATTTTGGCCGGGCTTGCCCTGGTGCTCGCGCCGCTGTCGAGCGCGACGGCCCAGCGCGCGACAACCAGCTCGTTCCGGACTGGCTGGACCGGCGGCGCTCCGCTGCCGGTGGCCAAGGGCATCGACATCAATCGCAACCAGGACGGCGAGCCGGGCATGGCCGTCGCTCCCGACGGACAGTTCTGGATCGCCTCGGACATCGCGCCGTACGCCGCCAGCGACCCGCGCGTGGCGGAAGGGTTACTGACCGGCGCCGACGTCTGGACATCGACCGACCACGGCCGCAGCTATCACTGGGTCGCCGACCCGTTCGGCGCCTCGTCATCGGCCGCCGGCCTCGCCGGCGAGGACACCGATCTCGCAGTGGCTCCGGCAAAGAACGCGAAGGGCTTCTACAACGTCTATGTCACGTCGTTGTGGCTCGGCTCCAGCTCGCTCGCCTGGTCTCAGAACGGCGGCAAGACGTGGTCGGTCAACCCGTTGGGTGGCTTGCCCGCGCAGGACCGACCATGGCTGGTGGCGGACGGTCCGTGCACGGTCTATGTGGCCTACCACCAGCTCCCGACGTTCACCCCTTGGGTCGACGCCTACAACGTGTGCAACAACGGCGACGTCCCGGTCAGCAACGGCGTCGCGCTGGACCCGACCGGCGAGACCGCGCTGAGCGCGAGCGACTTCCCGGGTCTGTCCAACAGCTTCAACAAGCCCGGCATCGATGTGTCCAAGGCATCGAGATACGGCCACAACATCTACATCCCGATGTCGCTGTGCCAGGTCGAACAGTTCCCGGACGTCGTCACCAACGCCAACGCGTCCAACTGCCCCAAGGGCACCCAGTACCTGGTTGCCGTCAGCAAGGACCGCGGCAGGTCGTTCAGCTATCACAAGGTTGCGCTCGACCCCTCAGGCGCAACGCTCGTCTGGGCGGCGACCGTTGCCACCGACCGCGCCGGGACGGTCTACTTCGTCTGGAGCGACAGTGCCAACTCCTACCTCGACATCTCGCGCGATGGCGGCAAAACCTGG
>JAICMI010000072.1 GCA_025929315.1 Frankiaceae bacterium | reverse complement strand
CGCTGCCGAGGTCGAGGCGGCGCGCGTGCACCGCAACCGATGACGGAGCCGACGAGCGGTGCGGCGCCGGCGCCGGCCCCGGCCGACCTACCCCCCCAGGTAGCGGCGGGATACGTCGGGTCGCCGGCCGCGCGCAACGAGCGCGCCTGGTCGCCCCTGCTCGGCATTGCTGCGCTGCTGGTCTACGGCCTGCTCGGACTCACCGCCGCGATGTCGTGGTCGATCGCGTTCCTGGTCGTCGTCGTCGTCAGTCAACCGGTGGACACGCTGGTCACGACCGACGGTTACGTCCGGGCGGTTCTCGCGCGCGGCCAGTTCGGTATCGCTACCCGGTCGATGGCGCGAGAGTTCGCGACCGCCGTACTTGTCCTGAGTGAACCGTGGGCTCCGCTGACACACCGGCGCGTGGCCGCGATCTGCGTTCTGAGCATCGCCGCGTTGCGGCTCGTGTCCCTGCTCGTGCTCGTGCCGGTGCGGCGGCGGATCACGACGGTGATGACGCGCAACATCGACCTGTCGGGCCTGCGGGTGCCGCCGCATCCGCATCGCCTGCTGCTTGCCACCGCGACGGAACGTGCCCACCTGGTCTCGTCCGTCGGACTGGTAGGAGCCGCCATCGGGATGGTCACCCGATCGCCGGCGGTGTTCTTCACGCTTGTCGGCGTGGCGTTGGCGTTCGAGTTGGCGGTCGCGGTCTATCTCGTGGCGCTGTTCATCCGCGGCAGTCGAGGTCTGAACGGAGACAAGCTCCGAGTCGCGATCCAGGCGCGGGTCGCCACGCTTCGGCCCACGGTGATGCTCTACCACAGCGGTGATCCGGAATCGATGTACCAGGTCAACATGTGGCTCTCGACAGTCGACGCGTTGCCGCACAGTGCGGTGATCGTGCTGCGCGAGAACAACACGTTGCCGCTGCTGGGCAAGACGTCCACGCCCGTGCTCTGCATCCAGCAGCCCGTCGATTTCATGATGTTCGCGTTGCCCGACATTCGTGTCGCCATGTACACCGCCAACGTCGGCAAGACCATTCACATGTTGCGCGAACCAGGCGTGCGTCACGTGTTCATCGGTCACGGTGACAGCGACAAGAGCGCGTCGTCCAACCCGTTCAGCAAGGCCTACTCCGAGATCTGGGTCGCCGGCGAAGCCGGGCGAGACCGCTATCGCCGCGCCAACATCGGCATCCACGAGGACGAGATCATCGACGTCGGCCGGCCGCAGCTGAGCAACATCGTCAAGGCAACCGGGCGACCGTCCGGCGAGATCACGGTTCTCTACGCGCCGACCTGGGAGGGATGGACCAACGACCCCGCCCACACCTCCGTGGTGCAAGCGGGTCTTCCCCTTGTGCAGCGCTTGCTCTCACTGCCCGACGTCCGGCTCATGTACAAGCCGCACCCGCTCACCGGCACCGTGACGACGGCGGCGGCCAACGCAGACCGCCGAATCCGCGAGGCGGTCGAACGCGCCGCGGTCGGCGGCCGGGGCCCCCGTCACGAGGTGGTCGTGGGTCCGCAGCGGGGTCTCTACGACTGCTTCAACGAGTGTGATGTCCTCGTCGCCGACGTCTCCAGTGTGCTGAGTGACTTCATCGAGAGTCGAAAGCCCTACGTCGTTCCCAACCTGAGCGGGCTCGACGACGAGGAGTTCCGTACGACGTTCCCCAGCACCTCGGCGGCCTACTTGCTCGACCCGGGAGCGGAGCGGATCGGCAGCATCCTCGAGCAGATCCGGGCCGACGACCCGCTCGCCGATGCGAGAGACGAGCTGAAGTACTACCTGCTCGGTCCCGACGAGCCGGACGCACTGACTCGGTTCACGGCCGCTGTCACGACAGCCGCGGAGCGCGCGGTCGCTCTCTGGCCCGAGCGACCCATGCTGAGCATGACCGACGTGTGAGCATGGCGGACCCGCCTGCAGCCCGCCGCCTGGGCGCCGACGTCCTGCTGGGTGCGGGGCTTGCCGCGTCGCTGGGTGGTGCGGTCGCTGCCGCTGCGGTCCCGAACGCGTGGGCCGTCACCGCGTTGTTGGTTGTTGCCGCTGTTGCGGAGCGGACGGTGGCGTCCCGGTCGACGTTGCTGCGCTGGCTGTTCGACCGCGCCGCCGCCTGGCCGGTCACGCGCGCCGTCGCATTGCTCGGCTTGGTCCTGCTCGCAGCTCGAACGGTCGACACCAGCCTGGTCGTCGGTACGACGGCGACCGCAGTGGTGTTGCTCGCCATCGGTGCGTGCGGTCGCGCCCTGGAGCTCGTCGTCCGCCATCTGCGCCGCCCACCGCTGCTGAGCCGCAACCTCGACCTCGGCGATCTCGCCCTGCCGCGCGCCTCCAGACGTCTGTTCAGCGGTCCCGAGCCGCTCGGTGCCGCGGCCGTCGTGGTGGTGGCAATCGGGTTGGCGGCCGCGGACGGCGACACGATCTCCTGCGCGGTCGCGCTCGCGGTGGCGGCGGCAGTGGCCGCGCTGCCCGTGGCGATGCTCGCAATGCAGGCGCTACGGCTCCGCCGCTCGCGGGTGCGGCAGCGCACCATCCACGCCGTGACCACCGCTGTCGAGCAGCTGCGGCCGCAGGTGGCCATCTACTTCGCGGGCACCCCCGAGGAGGTCTACCAGCCGAACATGTGGTTGCGGCCGGTCGAAGACCTCGGGGTGCCGGCCCTGGTCGTCGTGCGCGACCCAGAGGCACTGGCGCGGCTCGCCACCACCACGCTGCCGGTGGTCTGCACGCCCTACAACGGCACCATCGCCAAGCTGCCGTTGCCGCCATCGCTTCCGACCTTGTTCGTCACCCACAGCGGGAACAACGTCGCGATGCTGCGCCGTCGCGAGGTGCGCAGCGTCTTCGTAGGTCATGGCGACAGTGACAAGCCGGACAGCGTGAACCCGTTCGCGCGGGTCTATGAGCAGATCTGGGTGGCAGGACCGCTGGGCCGGCAGCGCTACGCGGAAGCTGACATCGGCGTACGCCGGGAGGCCGTCGTCGAGGTCGGTCGGCCGCAGCTGGAGCCGCCCCGGTCAGCGCCGGCCGTCCCGACCGTCTTGTACGCACCGACTTGGGAGGGCTGGGGCGACGACCCGCACCACAGCTCGCTCCCGCACGCCGGCCCTGCCCTCGTCGCCGCGCTGGTTGCCCACGGCGGGCTCCGTGTCATCTACCGGCCGCACCCGCTCACGGGACGCCGTGACCCCGCGGTGCGCACCGCACACGCCGCGGTGCTGGGGTTGCTCCGCAACGCGGGCGCCGTCGAGCTCCGTCTGCCGCAGCAGTCGCATCGGACCGGCGGCGGTGACCTGCTCGACCGCGCGATCGAGTCCGGACGCCGGCCCACCCGTCGCGAGGACCGGGCGGCCGATCCGGCAGAAGCGGCCTGGTCGGCCGCACCCGTCGCCGCGCACCGCATCGCCGGCCCCGACGGGCCCGGCCTCGCGAGCTGTTTTGCCCAGGCCTCGCTGCTGGTCGCGGACATCTCGAGCGTGGTCAGCGACTACCTGGCGGTCGACCGGCCCTATGCCCTCATCGACACGCGCGGCGTCGGGGCCGAGCAGCTGCGCCGGGCGTTCCCGGCTGCGCGTGGCGGGCTCGTCCTCGGTCCCGACCTGGCAGGGGCGGATGAGCTGTGTGAGGTCGCCGCGGGCGTCCGCCGTGACCCGACTGTCGCGCGGCGCCGCAAGCTGATGCGCGAGACGCTCGGCGACCCGGCGACGGCCGGGGAGCGGTTCGCGGCCGCCGTCGCCGCCTTGCAGTAACCGTCGAGGAGATTTCGCAAAACGGCACGGACGGATGCGAATTTGCTTACGGTTGGTTTCACTGTTGCCCGTTGTGTCCCGATAGGGAAATGTGATGCTGACCCTTCATCGATCCCTCCTGCGCCGCTGCATGCTGCCCGCTCTCGCGGGCGCGCTGGCCCTCGTCGCCCTACCGACGTCGGCCGCTCAGGCGAGCAGCTCCGTCACCGGCGTCCGCATCGCGGCCGTCAGCCACACGTCGTTCACGGTGCGGCTCGACTCGCAGGGGAGCGGCTGGAAGTACCGGCTCTTCGCGTCGACCAACAAGCCCGACGTCTTCTACGGCAGCATGCAGTCCGCGCCCTACAAGTCAGCGTTGCAGTCCAAGCCGCAGGTCACCCTCAAGCACCTGCCCTACCGGACCGCGCCGTACTGGTGGCGCGTGCAGGCGATCCAGAACGGTCACGTGCGCACCGCTCCGATCAAGTCGATCGGGCTCAAGCCGACCGCGCCCAGCGGACTGGTCGCGGCCACGGGTGACAGCAACGGCCTGTACCTGAAGTGGAGTGGCGGCGCGAGCAACGGCTTCCAGGTGCAGCAGTCGGTCGACCCCACGTTCACGAGCGGTGTCACGACCTACAAGGCGCGCGGCCTCGGTCAGCAGTTCACGCCCCCTTCGCTGCCTTTCGGCTCGACGCTGAACTTCCGCGTCCGCTCCTCCAACTTCGGCACCAACTCGGCGTGGACATCCCCCGTGACGGGCACCGTGGCCGCGCACACGCAGCAGGTCCGCGTCGGTGACTTCAACATCCACGAGAACACGACCGCCGACAACAAGCTGCCCCCGTGGAAGGACCGACGCGACGCGGTTGTCGCATCGATCAACTCGGGTCACGCGCAGGTGCTGGGGATCGTCGAGGCGGCTCAGTCGATCGACGGCAGCAAGTGCGGGAAGCGCATGATCGACGACCTCGTCGACCATCTCGGCGGCAGCTGGGCGCTCGCGACCACGGAGATCAAGCCTTGTGGCGGCTCCGGCTGGGTTCGCGTCGGCGACTACGTCATCTACGACAGCTCGGCCTACCGTGCCGTCGGCGCTTCCGGACACTGGCTGATCTCGGCGCCAGGTGAGTCCAAGCGTTGGTGGGCGGCCTACCAGGTCCTCGAGAACCGCTCGACCAGCGCCCGCTTCCTGTTCGTGTCGACGCACCTCATCGTTGGCAACAAGCTCTCGCTGGACAAGTCTCGTGCCGACGAGACGAAGCGTCTCCTCAGCGACGTCGCCGGCCTCAACCTCGGGCTGCCGGTCGTCTACGCGGGCGACTTCAACTCACACGACCAGCACCAGTACGACGGCCCCGGCGTGGTCATGCGCAATGCGAACAACGCCGATGCCTGGTACGTGTCGCAGCACCGTGTCAACGCGGCCTACAACAGCGCCAACGACTACCAGCGACGGCCGCCGAAGTTCGGCGTGAGCATCGACCACGTCTACGGCTCACCCGGTGTGGGACTGCAGTCCTGGGACCTCGTCATGAAGCTCCAGAACGGCCAGTTCGTCGGCGTGATCCCGTCTGACCACGCCATGCTCGTGTCGGACGTCAGCTACCCCTACTGACGTATCCTCGTCCGGGTCAACCGGGCGACGGAAGGGTTGCTGTGACAGGGGTCGCGGCTCTGCCGCGGGACGTCGTGCTGTTGCACATCGGGCCGCATAAGACAGGGACGACCACGCTGCAGGGCGCCTTCGTCAGTGCGCGCGAAAACGTGGCTCGTCACGGTGTCCACTACGCGGGGCGGCGTCGGCAGCCCTACCTGGCCATCCTGAGCGTCACCGGTGCACCTGGCCGACCCGGCGACCCGCCGCGGACCGAGAAGCACTGGCGCAAGCTCGTCAACGAGGTGACCGCCGCGTCGGCGGCGGGGCAGCGCGTCGTCATCAGCAGCGAGCGATGCGCCGACGCCGGGCCGGACGCGATCCGGCGGATGGTCGATGACCTCGGCGGACTGCGGGTGCACATCCTCGTGACGCTGCGACCGTTCGCCAAGATCCTGCCCTCACACTGGCAGCAGGCCGTACAGAACGGCCTCGAGACGTCGTACGACGAATGGCTCGACCGGACGCTCAACGTGCCGCGAGCCGAGAGCCCATCGGGCCGGTTCTGGCTGCGTCACGCGCACGACGAGCTCATCGAACGATGGGCCGCAGTGGTGGGCCCGGAGAACGTGACCGTTCTGGTCCTCGACGAGAACGACCGCGAGATGTACCTGCGCTCGGTGGAGTCGATGCTCGATCTTCCGCGCGGCATCCTCGTGCCCGAGGAAGCCCTCGTGAATCGCTCCCTGACCTTGGGCGAGGTCGAGGTCATCCGCGTCATCAACGGTGAGTACAAGCGTCAGCAGTGGCCGGGGAGCGCCTACGCACGGTTTGTCCGGCTGGGGATCATCGCGAGCATGCAGCAACGCAAACCGGCTCCGGGTGAGGCCAGGATCGTGACGCCGGACTGGGCCCAGGACTGCGCGGCCGACATCGGTGCTGCTGCTGCACAGAAGATCGAGGCACTCGGTGTCAACGTCATCGGTGACCTGAGCTCACTAGGCGCGGTCTCGAAGAGCACCACGGGTGCTGCCGACGAACGCAGAGGCGACGTCGAGCTGCCTGCCGTCGTCGCCGGCCGAGCGCTAGCGGTCACGATCGCATCGGCGCTTGCCGATGAGCGGACGGCTGACCCCGAGCAGGCGCGTGGCCTGACCATCGACGACGTCACCCTCCGGTCCGACCGGGCCCGGCTCGCCCTGCGGCTGGGCCGGATGCACGCTCGCGCGACGCTCCGGCGGCTGGCGTCGCGCCGGCGGAGCTGATGGAGTCCGCCGCGCCGACGAGCGCTCCCGAGGCGTTGCCGGCGAACGCCGTGCTCGTGCACATCGGACCGCACAAGACCGGTACGACGACATTGCAGGGCGCTTTCCACGCCAGCAGGGCGGCGCTGGCCAAGCACGGAGTCCGCTACGCCGGCCTCGGTCGGCATCCGATGCTGGCAGTGCTCGCACTCACCGAGACTCCCGGTCGACGGGGCGACCCGCCACCGAGTCGAGAGCTCTGGGACGAGCTGGTCGCCGAGGTGCATGCCGCGGCCGACCAGCGCGTGGTTGTGAGCAGCGAGTTCTTCGCCGATGGCACACCCGAGGTGGTCGAGCAGGTCCTCGATGACCTGGGACGCGACCGGGTGCACGTCGTGGTGACGTTGCGCCCGCTCGCGCGCATCCTCCCCTCGCAGTGGCAGCAGTATGTGCAGAACGGGCTGCGCGTTGCCTGGGCCGACTGGTTGGACCGCACCCTCGCCAAGGCCTACAACGGCGACGCGTTCGCCGAGCTGAAGCCGACGCCCAGCTTCTGGACCCGGCACGCGCACGGTGACCTGGTGGCACGGTGGGCAAAGGCCGTCGGAGCGGACAAGGTCACCGTCATCGTGCTCGACGAGTCCGATCGCGGCATGCTCTTTGGCGCCTTCGAATCCTTGCTGGGGGCTCCGGCCGGGACGTTGACGCCCGACCCCGATCTCACGAACCGCTCGCTCACCGCCGGCGAAGTGGAGCTCGTTCGACTGCTCAACTTCGAGTTCCAACGACGGAACTGGAACGACGCGCTCTACGGCAGGTTCGTCCGCAGCGGAGTTGCCAAGAAGCTGCTCGCCCTGCGCCAGCCGGAGGAGGACGAGCATGCCATCACGATGCCCAGGTGGGCGCTCGAGCGGGCCGCAGATCTGGGGGCGCGCGCGGCTGATGAGATCCGCGCGGCCGGCGTACGTGTCATCGGTGACCTCGCTACGCTGTCCGACCTGCCACCGGCTGAGTCCCCGGACCGGCCGCCGCCGCTCGATCCGCCGATCCCGGCCAGCGCCGCGGCGATCGCCGTGATCGGCTCGATCCTCGCGAGCCGCAAAGCGGTCTGGCCGGCACCCAAGAAGCCTGCGCCGCCACCGAAACCAAAGCCCCCGAAGCCGGTCGCGCCCGGTGACCGCAAGGTGGGCACCATGAGCACACCGGCGTTGTTGCGCGTCATCGGTTACCGCTGCCTGCGCGCGGTCGGACTCAGGCAGCGCGGGAAGGCATAGCTTGCCCACCCCCATGCCCGCGCCGCTGCCGGCGGGATCGGTGCTGTTGCACATCGGGCCGCACAAGACCGGTACGACGACCCTGCAAGGCGCGTTCCACGTCAACCGGGAGTCGCTCGAAGGCCTGGGTGTCCACTACGCGGGCCGTGACCGGCAGCCGATGCTGGCCGCGCTGGCGATGTCGGGTCGTCCGGGCCGGCGAGGTGATGCCGAGGCGACACCGGAGCACTGGGCGGCACTGGTCGACGAGGTGCAGTCCACTACCGGCGCGCGCGTCGTCGTCAGCAGTGAGTTCTTTGCTGATGCCAGCGATGAGGCAGCGGCGGAGGTCGTGCGTCAACTCGGCGGTGATCGTGTCCACGTCGTTGTCACGCTGCGGGCGCTGGCGCGGATCATGCCGTCGCAATGGCAGCAGTACGTGCAGAACGGCGTGCGCCGTCCCTACGACGAATGGCTGGAGCGGATCCTCGCCGACCCGCCGTTGGATCCGCGGCCGCGGTTCTGGTTCCGGCATGCGCACGGTGAGCTGGTCGAGCGCTGGACGAGGGTCGTCGGCGCAGAAAACCTCACGGTCATCGTGCTCGACGAGTCCGACCGCGCGATGTTCCTGCGCGCGTTCGAGGCCCTTCTGGACCTGCCCCCCGAGTCGGTGGTGCCGGAAGCAGACGTGGTCAACAGGTCGCTGACGGCCGGCGAGGTCGAAGTCGTGCGGCTGTTGAACGAGGAGTTCCAGCGCCGGGAGTGGGGGGATGACCTCTACGGCCGCGTCGTCCGCGATGGCGTCGCAAAGCGACTGCTGGCCGAGCGCGTTCCTGCTGCCGGCGAGCCGGCGATCACGACGCCGCGATGGGCACTCGAGCGGGCCGCGGTGCTGGGGGCCCTTGCCGCGGAGCAGATCCGCGCTGCCGGTGTCCGCGTGGTGGGCGACCTTGGAACACTCTCCTCGGTCCCGTCCGGCAGTGCTGACGACTCGCCGCCGGCGGACGACCCCCCGCTGCCTGCCAGCGCCGCCGCGAGCGCGATCGTCGGCGCCATCGTCGCCGCCCAGAAGACGGTGTCACCGCCGGCTGAAGCCATTCCGCTGCCGGCGGTCGTGCCCGCCGCCGGCGCTCGCTGGCTTCGTCGGCTCACCCGGGCAGGCCGCTAGCTTTCCATGCGCCCGGGCCCGGATGCAGCGGAAGGCGCAGCCCGGCTGCGCGCGACGCCCAGCGGGACGGAGTCACCGGCCGTTCGTCTGCTCCGCTGCCGGTCGTGGCAACTGCAGCGACCAGCGCGACGATCTCCTCGTCCGTCGGGACCCCGCCGTGGACCACTCTGAGCAGCGGCCTGCTGTCGTCGCCCGTCGCGCTCACAGCGGAATGTTCCCGTGCTTCTTGGGTGGGAGCGACTCACGCTTCGTACGCAGCAGGCGCAGCGCCTTGATCAGCTCGCGGCGCGTGGTCGAGGGCTTGATGACAGCGTCGACATAGCCACGCTCCGCGGCGATGTAGGGGTTGGCGAAGTGGTCCTCGTAGTCGGCGACGAGCTCCTTGCGGCGTGACTCCGGATCGGACGCATCGGCGAGCTCGCGTCGGTAGAGGATGTTGGCCGCGCCTTGCGCACCCATCACCGCGATTTCCGCAGTCGGCCACGCCAGGTTGACGTCGGCGCGCAAGTGCTTGGAACCCATGACGTCGTAGGCGCCGCCGTAGGCCTTGCGGGTGATCACGGTCACCTTCGGCACGGTCGCCTCGGCGTAGGCAAAGAGCAGCTTTGCCCCGCGACGGATGATGCCGCCCCACTCCTGCGAGGTGCCGGGCAGGAAGCCGGGCACATCGACGAACGTCAGGATCGGGATGTTGAACGCATCGCACGTGCGAACGAAGCGCGCACCCTTTTCGGATGCGTCGATGTCGAGTGTGCCGGCGAACGACATGGGTTGGTTGGCGACAACCCCGACGCTGCGGCCGTCGATGCGCGCATAGCCACAGACGATGTTGGGCGCGAACTGCGCGTGCACCTCGAGGAAGACGCCGTCGTCGACGACGTGCTCGATGACGATCTTGATGTCGTATGGCTGGTTGGACGAGTCAGGGATGAACGTGTCGAGGAAGGTGTCGTCGACGAGGGCGTCGAGGTCCTCTTCGTCGTACGACGGGGGGTCCTCGAGGTTGTTGTTGGGCAGGTAGGACAGCAGTGCTTTGGTGAGCTCGACACAGTCGGCCTCATCCGACGCCATGAAATGCGCGACGCCGGACTTGGTGTTGTGAGAGCGCGCACCACCGAGCTCTTCCATCGTGACGTCTTCACCGGTCACGGTCTTGATGACGTCGGGTCCCGTGATGAACATGTGCGATGTCTGGTCGACCATCAACGTGAAGTCGGTGATCGCCGGCGAGTAGACGGCCCCGCCGGCGCACGGACCCATGACGAGCGAGATCTGCGGTACGACGCCGGACGCCATGACGTTGCGGTAGAAGATCTCCGCGTAGAGACCGAGAGCAACGACACCTTCCTGGATGCGGGCGCCGCCGGAGTCGTTGATGCCGACCACCGGGCAGCCGGTCTTCATGGCGAGATCCATGACCTTGCAGATCTTCTCGCCGAAGACCTCGCCGAGACTGCCACCGAAGACGGTGAAGTCCTGGCTGAAGACGCAGACCGGACGGCCGTCGATCGTGCCGTAGCCGGTGATGACGCCATCGCCGTAGGGGCGCTTGTCCTCGATGCCGAAGCCATGTGCGCGGTGGCGTGCCAGCGCATCGAGCTCGACGAACGACCCCGGGTCGAGGAGCGCCTCGACGCGCTCGCGTGCGGTCATGCGTCCCTCGGCGTGCCGCTTGTCGACGGCAGCAGCCGAACCCGCATGCGCGGCTTCGTCGACCTTGTGTCCGAGTTGCGCGAGCTTGCCCGCGGTGGTGTGCAGGTCCGGCACGTTGGATGGGGTTGGCTCCGCGCTCATAACCCGTAGCGTACGGCTGTGCCCGGGCGCTGGACCGACCTCGACCGGCCTCCGCTGTCGGCGGCCGCGCTCAACGCGGTCGCACGCGGCGGGGGCCTTTGGCGGGAGATCCGCGTCGTCGAGGAAACCGGCTCGACCAACGCCGACGTTCGCGTTGCCGCCGAACAGGGCGAGGCCGAAGGCCTGGTCGTCATCGCAGAAAAGCAGAGTGGCGGCCGGGGCCGGCTCGATCGGCAGTGGGAGTCGCCCGCTCGGGCCAGCGTGCTGATGTCACTGCTGCTGCGACCGACGGTGGCGGCCGCGCGGCTGCCGCTGTTGCCGCTCGTCACCGGTCTGTCCGTCGTCGAGGCGGTGCGGGCCGTTGCGGAGCTGCCGGCGGCGGTGAAGTGGCCGAACGACGTGCTCGTCGATGGCCGCAAGCTCGGCGGCATTCTCGTCGAGCGCACCCCGGACGGCGCGGTGGTCGTCGGCATCGGTGTCAACGTCACCACTCGTCCCGATGAGCTGCCCGTGCCGACCGGCACGAGCATCCAGATCGCGGGCGGTGTCCCGGACCGCGAGTCGCTGCTGAAGGAGGTCTTGCGCGCCGTCGAGCGGAGGTACGCCGTCTTCGCCGCATCGGGAGGTGCGCCGGACTCGGTGTTGCCGGCCTATCGCGAGGTCTGCGACACGGTCGGTCGCGTGGTCGACGTCCAGCTGCCTGACGGCGCGTCGGCGCGTGGTGTGGCAATGACGGTGGATGACGGCGGCATGCTTGTCGTCCGGGGGGCCGACGGCGTCGAGCGGACGTGGTCGGCCGGTGACGTCGTACACGTCAGAGCGGAGGGGTAGCGATGCCGTTCCCGAAACGGCTGCTGGCCGAGGACGAAGACATCGTTCTCGACCTGCACCCGCATTGGAAGCAGCTCTTCATCCCGCTGCTGCTGATCCCTGTCGTCTGCGGTACGGCCTCTTACATCGCATTCATCCTTCCCGACGACTCCGTTCGAACGGCCTTGCGCTGGACGATCGCGATCCTGGCGGTTCTCATCCTGTTCCGTTTCTCGCTCTGGCCTTATCTCAAGTGGCAGACGACGCACTACGTGCTCACCACGCGGCGGGTGGTCATTCGCCGAGGGGTGTTCGCTCGCAGTGGTCGGGACATCCCCCTGACGCGAGTGAACGACGTGTCCTTCCAGCACACCCTGTTCGAGCGGATCCTCCGGTGCGGCACGCTGACCATCGAGTCGGCAGGAGAGCACGGTCAGGTCGTGTTGCCGGAGGTGCCGCAGGTCGAATGGGTGCAGCGTGAGGTCTACAAAGGGGTCGAGGCAGAGGTACGACGACAGGGCGGACCGTGGCGTGAACAAGTCGATACGGACTCATGACTGAGCCCGACGACCAGCTGGGACCCGCCGCCCTCGAGCGGGTGTTGCTCGGCGGCAGCCGTCGTTACACCCGGCTCGAGGTGGCCGAGCGATCTGGCGTGCCCATCGAGCGTTCACAACGGCTGTGGCGCGCCCTGGGCTTTCCCGATGTCGCTGACGACGAGGTCGTGTTCACCGATCTCGACGTCCACGCACTGAGCACCGTGCAGGAGCTGCTGGAGCTGGGACTGCTCGACGACGACACTCAGATCGCGACGACGCGCGCGATGGGACAGACGCTCTCGCGCCTGGCTGAGTGGCAGGTCTCAGTCGTGACGCGAGTGCTCGCAGACCTCGACGCCAACAGTCCCGAGATCTTCGCCGAAACCGCGCGCGAGCTCGTGCCGACCTTGGAAGGGCTGATCGGTTACGTTTGGCGGCGGCACCTTGCCGCTGCGGCTGCGCGCGCACTCGCAAACCCCGACGAGGTTGTCGCCCGGACGATGGTCGTGGGGTTCGCCGACCTTGTCGGCTATACCGCGTTGACGCGCAACGTGGACGAGGACGGGCTGGCTCGCGTGGTCGGTGGCTTCGAGTCGATCGCGTCGGACGTCATTGCCGAGCTGGGCGGCCGGGTCGTCAAGACCGTCGGTGATGAGGTGATGTTCACGGTCGACGAGCCGGCAGTGGGCGCAGAGATCGCGCTGCGCCTGCTGGAGTCCGTCGAGGCCGCCGAGGACCTGCCGGGGCTGCGGGTCGGACTCGCGACCGGCACGGCTCTGGCGCGGCTCGGGGACATCTACGGCGAGCCGGTCAACCTCGCCGCGCGACTCACGTCCGTCGCGCGGCCCGACAGCGTTCTGGTCGACCGGGAGATGGCTGCGGCACTCGAAGGGGACGAGCGCTACCGCTTGCGTCGGGTGCCGCCGCGGCCGGTCCGTGGCTATGCGCTGCTGCACGCATTGCGGCTGCGACGCGCTGACACCTCAGCGGACTAGTGTCGACGCCGTGAGCGACCTTCCTTCGCTGATCAGTCTGCGTGAGGTCGGACCGCGTGACGGTCTGCAGAACGAGGACCCGGTGCCGACAGAGGCCAAGGTCGAGCTCATCGACGCGCTGTCACAGACCGGAGTGCGCAGGATCGAAGCCGTCAGCTTCGTACATCCCAAGGCGATTCCACAGATGGCAGACGCCGACGAGGTGTGGAAGCGAATCCACCGCAACGATGACGTCCGCTACTCGGCACTCGTCCCCAACTTGCGTGGGGCACGGCGCGCGCTCGACGCCGGGTTCACCGAGATCGAGGTCGTGGTCAGCGCGAGTGACACGCACAACCGTAAGAACGTCAACCGCTCGACCGAGGAGTCGCTCGACGACATCGCCGGTCTGATCGCGTCGGCCCGCGATGCCGACGCAACGGTGCAGGTGATCGTGTCGACGGCGTGGGGCTGTCCCTACGAAGGCGACGTACCTGTTGAGCGCGTCGTGGCGGTGGCGTCGCGTGCGGTGCGTGACGGAGCGGACGGGATGTCCTTCGGTGACACGACGGGGATGGCGACACCCTCCCGCGTTCAGCGGCTGGTCGGTGAGTTCCGCTCGGCGCACCCGGACCTGCCGTTGAACCTGCACTTCCACAACACCCGTGGCACCGGGCTCGCCAACGTGCTGACGGCGCTGCAGCTGGGCGTCGCCGACTTCGACGCGAGCGTCGGCGGACTCGGTGGCTGCCCCTACGCCCCGGGGGCGACCGGCAACGTCGCGACCGAGGAGCTCGTGCACATGGTCGAGGACATGGGCGTCGCGACGGGCGTCAACCTCGAGGCAATGATCGATGCGGCTGCGACCGCCGAACGCATCGTCGGCCGCACCCTTCCCTCGCAAGTACTGCGAGCCGGCCCCCGCACCCGCACGATCCCCGGTTGAGTGCGACGTTTTGTACCTGCCCAGCGGGCCTCGGAGGTACAAAACGTCGCACTCAACGGTGGCCTTGCGAGGCAAAGCGGAGCGCGGTCGGCGCTAGTCGTTTGGCGGGTCGACGCTCTT